>JAQGJA010000177.1 GCA_028290805.1 Alphaproteobacteria bacterium | reverse complement strand
CTTTCATCCGCTCTAGAAATCTTAATGTATCTGCAGGGGTCAGCTTTGACATTACCAAGAGTAAAACCGATTTTGCCCCTGGGTTGGCTGCAATTGAAACAAGGGATAATCAGCGGATTATTCGTGCAAACAGTGAAATAAGCTATCTTGATGACTGGAACGGATTCAACGCATTTTCAGGTTCAGTAAGCCAGGGGCTGGAACTGTTCGGGTCTTCAGAAAAGGGTGATGCAAAGCTTAGCCGGCCTTTGGGAGATCCGCGTTTTACCAAAGTAAGCGGAGAAATCTCTCGTCTGCAGCATCTTTATGGGCCATTATCAGTTCTAATCGGAGTTGCTGGGCAGTACTCTTTCGAGCCACTTCTCTCCTCGGAAGAATTTGGCTTTGGAGGGTCTGGATTTGGCCGGGGTTATGATACTTCTCAAATTACCGGTGATCAAGGAATTGGCAGTAAGATCGAGTTCGATTTTGATCAAGTCTTGCCTTTGAGATATCTAAATGCTTACCAGGTTTACACGTTTTATGACTTCGGCAAAGTCTGGCACCGAGACCCCTCGGTTGGACAGGAAGCAGGTAGTTCAGCTGCTTCAGCGGGGTTAGGGACAAGGTTTTCACTCATACGAAATATTAAAGGGGATGCCTTTATGGCCAAGCCATTGACCCAGGATATCCCCAGTAGAGGAGTTGAAGCTAACAATTGGCGCTTCCAATTCTCGTTAACTTCCAATTTTTAACATGTAAACAGTGATCTCTGTGAGAGCTTCACTTTATGATGATACAAAGGCCGATATACCAGTGACGATCTCTCTGTCACAAGATAGACGATAACAAGCTTAAGCATGTTTTCCTTAGCAATCTTAATAATTAGTTAATCCTATAAAACCTTATATACATTCATTAAACCAATAATTCGATTTTTGTTTGAAAGCTTATTGTACATACTGGCTTTCGTGGCTAGCTACCAAAAATAGGTACGGACTTCCTGTGAGTTCAATGGAAAGCCTTATACAAGCTGGCCTGGTTAATTATTATGCCAATTCTAATTATATTCTTAACATCTTTGTAAGTCTTGGGGGGTTAAATTAAAGCTAGGGAGAGTGCTCTTTTTAGGGCTCTTTAAGTATTGTCGTATCTGGAGTTTTGTTTTATTACGCATGGATTTAACCCTGGAAGAGTGAGGCGTTTGCTGGTGTCGAGCCTATTGGGTTCGGTATCTGGCGTGCTTTTGCTGGCGGGTTCTGCCTATGCCGGTCCGGATGGCGGTGTGGTCAATGCAGGATCCGCTGGGATTGCAGGGCAGGGCAGCGCCGGCGTGGTGGTAACACAGAGTTCTGACCGGGTGGTTATCGACTGGAACAATTTTGATACCAAATCTAATGAGGCTGTGCAGTTCAACCAGCCCGGAAGCGGCTCTATTGCTTTAAACCGGATTACCTCTGGTTCTCCCACACAGTTTGAAGGGTCCCTGAAGGCCAATGGCAATGTGGTGCTCGTGAATCCGAACGGAGTGGTGTTTGGTGCTGGGTCGCACGTAGATGTGAATGGCCTGATAGCGACAACGGCTGATATCGGGAATGACCGGTTTATGGAGGATGCAAAGCCAGTCTTTGACAAGTCGGGCAATCCGGGCGCAAAGATCGTCAATAACGGCCAGCTCACGGCAAAAGAAGCGGGGCTGGTGGGTTTTGTGGCCCCGAACGTCGTCAATAACGGTACGATAGAAGCAAACTTAGGGAAGGTGCATCTGGCATCGGGGGACAGTTTTACCCTTGACCTGTATGGCGACGGCCTCGTGGCGGTGAAGGCTTCTGATGCTATTCAAACGCAGCTTGGGCAGAACAGCGGCATTATCCATACAAGCGGGGGCAAGATACAGATCACGGCTGCGGAAGCCAAAAACAGCGTCGACGCCCTGGTGCTCAATAACGGTATACTAAATGCCAGTTCGGCTACCCAGAGCGGCGGCACGATCATTTTGGGCGGGAGCGGCCCCAAAGCACGCATAGTTGCATCAGGAACCATAAGGGCCGCAGGGACACTGGGAGGCACTATCCATGTACTAGGCAAGACTGTGGAAGTTAAACAGGTGAATATCGATGCCTCCGGCACAACGCAGGGCGGCATGATCCGCATCGGCGGGGGCAAACAGGGCGGGGAGAACATTGCCCGCGCCAACATGACCAGCGTAGACAGCGCCAGTACGATCAAAGCGGACGCCACCCATAACGGCAATGGCGGCAGTGTCGTGGTGTGGTCCGATGAATACACCGAATATAACGGCCATATCAGCGCAAAGGGCGGAACAGAAGGAGGCAATGGCGGCTTTGCCGAGACATCGGGCAAGAACACCCTGTCTGTGACGGGAAGCGTGGATACCAGCGCTGCGGACAGAAGCGCAGGAACATGGCTTCTCGATCCGACCAATATCACCCTCTATAACCGCAGCCAGCCCGGCACGGATAACGTCAACACCTTCACCACAAGCTATCTGGAAACACAAAGCGCAAGCACAAATATCAGCCTGGTGGCCGATACCAACCTCACCCTGGACCTTACAGGCGATACGCTCACCCTGGCCAATAACAGAAATATCAGCCTGACGGCGACCAACGGCTATATCACCTCTAACTCCGCAGGCACGATTACCGCCAGCGGCACGGGCGGGATTACCCTGACAGCGGGAAGTAATATTTCATTTGG
>JAQGJA010000075.1 GCA_028290805.1 Alphaproteobacteria bacterium | reverse complement strand
GACAGGGGCAGCATTATTGCTCATGGCCGGGTCATTGGCGACCTGGTTGATCTGGTTGTCCGGAGACAGCGGAATATTAGACGGATCGACCGGCGTCAATGTCGCAACCGGTGCTTCGCCTGGGACGGCCTGGATCATGGCATCGGCCGAGGGCTGCTGGTCTTGGGCCATTGCCGGGGCGGTAATGGCAGCTTGAGGCTCACCACGCAGGGGTAAAGTCGCCTGGTTCAGATCCATGGCTGGATTAGCCTGGACACCGGCGATTTTTCCATCGGCGCTGATGCTGTACAGGGTGGCGTTACCCATCGGCTTTACGCCGTATTGCGATGCAACTGCGCCATTGGCATCGCTGAGCAGCATAAAGCCGTATTTTTGCTGGGCCGTGCGCAAGGCCGCACCGGAATCGGCGGTGATCGCCACGACCTGCACGCCAATGGCCTGGAACTGGGCCAGGTTTTTCTGGATAATCTGCAGCGCTTTCTGGGACGGGGCCGAAGAGACGCTGCGGGTGAACAGGACAAGAGCCGGGCCCTTGGCCAAAAGATCATGCAAGGTGGCAGAACCGCCCGAAGCCATCGGCAAGGCAAAATCCGGCGCATCGCTGTTCATTGCCAATTGGGCGCGAGCACTGCCGGAAATCGGCGGGGTCATTTGCCCGCCGCTTTGCTGGAATGGCTGTTGGGGAATCGGGGCCACTTTGGTAACGCGGCCGCCATCAATATCATCCTTCAGTGAACCGCCACCCGGAGAATCACTGGCGATGATCGGGATCGAATAGTTATATTGCGCGATGGAAGAATCATGCTTGTGCAGGCCTTTTACTTCCTGCGCCTGCGCATTTAATGCGGTAGAGCTTAAAATCATGACGCTAAGAACAGCTATATTAGTGTAACGCATTTGGGCCTCTATTTAGGTTCAGATTAAAAAATTTGTCTTTATGCACAATAATGTGGACAAATCCAAAGGCCCGTCAAGTAAGTTTATTATAAAAAACGCTTAATTATGATTTTGAAATTTTTATGTGATTTTTATATCAGGGGGCACCTTCCTGATTCAAACATATTTCACAGTGCAATAAACCTTAATCATCACCACATAGAAATATAAAAGGAAAGTTCAATGGCCCACATCGACGATCCCCTTACCCAGCGCGCGGACCTGACCTATATCAAAGGTGCCATGTCCGAAAAACTCCTGGAACGCACGCATGAACAGGATCTTGCCAAACGCTGGCGTTACGAAAAAGACGAAAAAGCGCTGCATCTTCTGATCAAAGCCTATACCCGCCTGGTCGTGGCGATGGCGCATAAGTTCAAGCATTACGGCCTGCCTATCGGCGACCTGATGCAGGAAGGCAATATCGGCCTGCTTGAAGCTGCTAACCGTTTCGAACCGGAACGGGATATCCGCTTTTCGACTTATGCCAGTTGGTGGATCCGTTCGATGATGCAGGATTATGTTCTGCGCAACTGGTCCATCGTGCGGACCGGGACGACGGCAGCGCAAAAATCCCTCTTCTTCAATTTCCGCCGCCTGCGCGCGAAAATCGAAGGCGAAGACGGCGTCATCCTGAACGATGAAGCCCGCCATAAAATCGCCAAGGAGCTGGACGTCAAATATTCCGACGTTGTCGATATGGAACAGCGCATGAATGGCGGCGACCATTCCCTGAACGGTTCCGTCGGCGAAGAAGGCGATACCGAATTCCAGGATTTGTTGCCCGACGAACGCCCCGACCCGGAACAGGTCGTCATCTTTATGAAGGACAAGGCCACGCGCAACAAATGGCTGGCCACTGCCCTTGGCACACTGAACGACCGCGAGCAGCACATTATCAAGATGCGCGCTTTGTCGAATGATGTCGTCACCCTGGAAGCCCTGGGCAAGGAACTGGGCGTCAGCAAGGAACGCGTCCGCCAACTCGAGGCCCGCGCCATGGAGAAACTGAAGACCTCCCTGATTGAACAGGTCGGCGAACCCGAGAATTTGTTTATCTAAACGAATTTATTACCAAAAAACGGCCCGCTTGAAGCGGGCCGTTTCTGTATTGCTCTATAAATAAGGTTTAAAACGGCGCCACCGTCTTAACCGTTTCCCCCGGCTCCAGCGCCGTTTGCGGCGTGATCCCGTTCAGCAAGGCGAAACGTTCGGCGGGGTAATCCTTGACCGGCATTTGCGCGGCCAAAGATTGTACGGTATCGCCGGATTTTACCTTGATCAAACGGACACGGTTGGGACTGTAGCCCTTGGCTTCGCTGTCGCTGATTTTATTGAAGCTATAGGTCGCGGTGCGGAAAGCGGTAGCATAATTCTCCATCTGTCCCACCGGTGCGATAAAGGTGAGACGATAGAAATTGCCGCCGCCTGCGCTGATCGCCACAATGCGCGCATCGACTGCGCCCTGGGAGGTGTTCAGGCGCGTCGAGGCCGTCGCCGCCGGCATGCCGTTAATGATGATTTTCTCCTGCGCCGTCAGTTGGGCATTGGCACCCAGATATGAGATAATGTAATTAGCCGGATCTTCATCCGGGCCTCTGCCGCTGGCGAAAATCATGGCGGCCCCGCTGCTGTTTTGCGCGGCGACCTGTTCAGCGCTGTTCTGAATCTTGAATCCCTGCGGCGCCGTGAAACGGATCTTCAGGCCGGGATGAATGAATTCATTGCCGCGCACGAAACCCTGTTCCGGGCTGTCACCGTAAACCGTGCCGTCAATGGCGCGCAGATAATCGCTGCGATTAACGATAGCGTTGGCATTTTTCGGCATCGTATCGGCGATTTCACGCGCGCGCGTCACGCGTTCCGGCGTTGGCGGGTGCGTTGCAAAATAGCTGGCCGCCACACTGCTCTGGCCCTGGCCCGCAATCTGTTCCTGCAACTGCGTATAGCGTTCCAGCATTGCCAGGAATTTGGTATTCGCATAAGGGTCGTATCCCGCCGCTGCAAGATATTTCACCGACAAAGCATCCGATTCCAATTCATGCGTGCGGGAATATTTCTTAATAAACAAATCCGCACCAACCCCGCCCAGTTGCGAAGCCGCATTGCTGCCCGTCGCCGTGCCCAGAATGGACAGGCCCAGATTGGCCAGCATGGATTGCGATTGCTGCTGGGCGGAATGGCGCGCATTGATATGGCCCATCTCATGGGCCAGCACGGCGGCGACCTGGGACTCGTCCTGGGCCAGGTTCAACAGCCCGCGCGTGATATAAATATAGCCGCCCGGCACCGCGAACGCATTGACCAGATCGTCATTTAACACGGTGAAGGTCCAGGTGACATCCTTGCGCTCGGCATAAGGGGTAAGCTTCGCCCCGACACGCTGCACGAACTGGGTCAGTTCGGCGTTATCGACCGGGCCATTGAATTGCTTCAGGATATTTTGCTGTTCGGCCGCACCCATGGAATTTTCCTGGCTCGAATCAATCAGCCCGGTAAAAATCGGCTGTCCGGTTACGGGACTCGTGGTACAGGCCGATAAAGACAGAAGGGCAAGAAGGGAAAAAATGACGTTCCGCATGGGGAAACCTTTTGATAACGGGGCTTGAGGGATCGAATGATTAGGGTCATAATAGTCTAAATTTATTTTACCGCCAGAGGAAGCCCCATGTCTTTTGAAACTTTGTCTTTTAAAACTTTTGCCGATCTGAACGCCGATAACAAAACCGTGCTGCTGCGCGCCGACCTCAACGTGCCGATGCAGGAAGGCAAAGTTTCCGACACCACGCGCCTGGACCGCATCATCCCCACCATCCGCGCCTTGCAGGAAAAGAACGCCAGGATCATCATTCTGGCCCATTTTGGCCGCCCGAAAGGCAAATCCCCCGAAGATTCCCTCCAGCCTGTTTCCGAAGTCCTGAGCGATCTGTTAAAAGAAAAAGTGGCCTTTATTTCCGATTGCATCGGCGATGAAGTGAAAAAGAAAATCACCGCCATCCAGCCGCGCGAAGTCGCCGTGCTGGAAAACGTGCGTTACTATGAAGAAGAAGAGAAAAACGACTCCAACTTTGCCCGCCAACTGGCCGCGCTTGGTGATATCTATGTGAACGACGCCTTTTCCGCCTCGCACCGCGCCCATGCCTCGATCGAAGGCTTGGCCAAATTGCTGCCCGCCTATGCCGGGTTGTTGATGGAAGAGGAATTGAATGCCCTGCAAAACGCCTTGGAAAATCCCAAGCGTCCGACTGCGGCGATAATCGGCGGGTCGAAAGTTTCCACGAAACTCAGCGTGTTGAATAATCTGGTGCAAAAGGTGGATTACCTGATCCTGGGCGGCGGCATGGCCAATACGTTTTTGATCACGCAAGGCATCGAAGTCGGCAAATCTTTGTGCGAGCATAACATGATCGATGAAGCCAAAAAAATCATGGCGACCGCTGAAAAATCCGGCTGCAAGATTTTGCTGCCCGTAGACCGCATTGCTGTCAAGGAATTCGGCAAGGGCGTGCCCTATGAAACCGTTGCAACCGAAGCCCTGCCCGCCGATATGGAAGCCGTCGATATCGGTCCCGCCACCATTGAAAAACTGCGCGGCATTCTGGCGACATGCAAAACCGTTCTTTGGAACGGCCCGATGGGCGTCTTCGAAGTGAAACCCTTTGATAACGGCACCAATGGCCTGGCCCAGGCCGTCGCCGAACTCACCCAAAACGGCACGCTGATCAGCGTCGGCGGCGGCGGCGATACCGTCCTGGCCCTCGAACGCGCCGGCGTCGCCGACAAATTTTCCTACCTCTCCAGCGCCGGCGGCGCCTTTCTGGAATGGCTGGAAGGCAAGAACTTGCCCGGCGTGCAGGCCCTGATGGATGCCAATAAAAAAGCGGCGTAAGTGGAAAAAGAACGTTTCTCTTTTTTCAACCGCAATAGCCTGATCATTATTGGCGAAGTATGGCATCCCGACAACGCAATAGGCCTGGCGTTTATCCAGCATGGGCTTAGCGGCTATAAAGAAGAGCTGCATATCCAGTGCATGGCAGATGTGTTCATGGATCACGGTTATACCACCGTGCTTTTTGACGCCACAAACAGCTTTGGCAAAAGCGGCGGCAGCCTTGAAAATATCTCGCTCACTTCGCATTGGCAGGATTTGGAAGATGTATTGCATTGGGCTAAAACAGAACCATGGTATGAAGCGCCATTTATTCTTGCCGGACATTCACTCGGCGGATTTTCAATTCTGCATCTGACACAAAAATATCCGGATAAAGTAAAGGCCATTGCGCCTTTATCCACAATTATTTCCGGGAAATTTCGCCAAGAGGCCTGGGAGCGTTTTGCACCAGAGCTTTATGCGGAATGGAAAGCAGCCGGGTTTCGTGAGGAGCAAAACCCGTTCGATCAAGAACACATGGCAAAGATACCTTGGAGTCATATGGAAGACTGCCTGCGATATGATGCCCTTGCGAATGCCGATAAAATAACCTGTCCTGCTTTATTGATTGTAGGCGAAAATGACCAGTCGACGCCACCGGACCAACATATTTTACTAAAGGAAAAACTGTCTGGCCAGACCGAGTTGATTATTGTTCCTGATTGCGGGCACTCGTTTAAAACCCCGGAAAAGTTACTGGTAATAAAAAAGGCAATGAATAAATTTCTAAGCTCTCTCTAATGCTTGTTTAAACAATAACCAGGTGATCATTAAAGAAAATATTAACCACAGAGAGACATGGAGACACAAAAGCTCACAGAACTTTTGTTTTCTCTGAACACCTTTCTCTTCTCCGTGTCCTCTGTGCCTCTGTGTTCTCTGTGTTAAAATGCTTTATACAAACAAGTGTCGTTAGTGGTCGACTTTATGCGCGTGGGACACCCCTCACCCAACCCTCTCCCGCAGGGGGAGAGGGCTTTTACCCACCCTTCGTCATGGCCATGTAATAAATCATCGCACAGTAAGACGATTCGAAACCCCCACCGTCAACCACACCAGCACATAAAACAAAGACCCCACCGGCAAGCCTGTTAGTGTCGCGGTCACAATACGCGCCGCATCCCCCGTCCCCTTATAAGCCACTGGAAACTGCGCGCGTTTAAGCTGGCCGCTGCGCATCGCCTCTACTGTTTGGTCCAATGGTTTGCCGATGCGGGGTTCGAAAACGGCGTCGAATTTCTGCTGGTGCAGGACATGGCTGCCATCGGCCTCAATTTTTTGCCCGGTCCAGTCGAGCAAAGCCTGGTTGAATTCCAGTATCTGCCTTTCCTGGTTCAATAACAGGGCCGGGGCCGGACAGCCGCGCAACACATCCAGCAAATCATAGGCCCCTGCCCCCAACCGGGCCTTGGCCGTTTCGCGCTCGGCCTCGACCATGCAAAAGCCGCGGATAAAGGAGGAAAGGTTAGGGCCATCATTAATCTTGTCCAACTCGGCGACAATCCGGCCCAGCCTTACCCCGCGGCGGCGAGCAGCTTTTTCCAGCTCCAGCCAGAAAATGGATTCGAGCCGAAGAGCGAATCGGCGCTTTTGATACTGGACAATTCTTGGCTGAGGTTGGGTCCAGAAAAAAGGATCTATAAGCATGAGAAAGAAACCTGTAAGCGTTGCATAAAGATGTTTACATAGTTAAAATTAAATCATACATACTTATATCACAGGCTGATAAATAACCCTAGACATTTTCACGCAAAGTTTACAGAATGATAGTACTCTGAAAACCTCTGATTTGCCTTCATCTTTTTTTCGCTTTTTTTCATATATACCCTCACCCTAAGGA
>JAQGJA010000108.1 GCA_028290805.1 Alphaproteobacteria bacterium | reverse complement strand
CCTCCGCTCATCAATTCGTCATGGGTGCCGGTGGCAACGACTTTACCGGCATTCATGACGATGATCTGGTCGGCGTCGCGTATAGTCGTCAAACGATGCGCAACCACCAGTGTAGTCCGATTTTGTTGCAATTGGCTTAAGGCCTCGGTGACAAGTTTTTCGGACTCGTTATCGAGCGCCGAGGTCGCTTCGTCCAAAAGCAGGATAGGCGCATCTTTTAGAATGGCACGGGCGATGGCCAGGCGCTGTTTCTGGCCACCGGATAATTTGGTGCCCATCTCCCCCAGCCTGGTGTCATAGCCCTTTTCCAGTTTTTCGACAAATTCATGCGCCGCCGATTTTCTGGCCGCGGCAATGATCAATTCACCCGAAACGCGTTTTTGCGCATAGGCAATGTTTTCGGCCACGGTATCGTCAAAGATAAAGACATCCTGGCTGACAAAACCCAAGGCCTGGCGCAATGAGGCAACATCGACCTGGGCGATATCCTGCCCGTCAATCAGAATGCGGCCTGAGGTCAGGTCGAAAAAACGCAATAATAATTGCAGACAGGTCGATTTGCCGCTGCCCGAGGGGCCGACCAGGGCGGCTTTTTGCCCGGCATGGACCGTAAAAGAAACACCGTCCAGCGCTTTGGTGCCATCAGGATAATGAAAGGTGACATTGTCGAATTCGATGGATGGCGTCGTTACGACCAGCGGCGGCGCATCGGGCACGCTGATGATCACTGGCGCGGTATCCAAAGCATTGAACACGCGCGAGGCTGCGGCAAGTCCAACCTGTAACCCGCCATTCATTTTGGCCAGGCGTTTCATCGGTTCATAAGCCATGATAAAGGCAGCAATGAATGAAAGGAAATTACCCGGCGTGCTGATGCCGCGAATGACCTGGGAACCACCGTAATAAATGATGATGGCAATCGCCGAGCCCGACAATATTTCCGAAAACGGCAAAGACAGGCTGGAGACGCGCGCGGCCTTGTTGCTTAATTTGGTAATGCGGCTCAGGACATTGCCGATGCGTTTGTCCTCATGCACCTCGGCGTTATAGGCTTTGACCTGGCGGATGCCCATGAAGGACTGGTTCAGCAAGCCACTGAGAAAACCCTGTTGCTCCTGGGTAGAATAAGCCACCTCGCGCAGGCGTTTGCCGATGCGTGACACGATCCATCCGGCAGGCGGAAAAATAATAAAAGCCAAAATGGAAAGGCGCCAGTTCTGGTAAAACATCAATCCCACCAGAAAGAAAAGCGTCAAGATATTTTTGCCAAAACCGGTCAGGCTGTCGGCCATCGCCATGCGCATCATCATCACATCCGATACCAAAAGCGAACTTAGCGACCCTGCGGAATAACGCTGGAAATACGGGATATCCTGGCGGATCAAATGGTGGAAAATCTGGGACTGGATCTTTGCCAATATATCCTGCCCGATATAGGCCATCATCACATTATTGGCCCAGCTGGCCAGGCCGCGCACCATAAACACAATGATGATCGCAGCGCCGATGACCAAAAGCATGGTCTGTTTTTTTTTCGATGAAAATCTTGTTGATGATGGGTTCCAAAAGATAGGCCTGGGCCGCCGTTGCCGCCGAAGCAATGGCCATCAGCAGCATGGCCACGGCGATTTTCTTCCACCGGGGCTTAAGATACTCGCGGATAATCCGGCGCATGATCGGCCAGGAAGAAGCAGGGGAAAGTCTGGACAGGGATAACGACATCAAAAGCTCTTAGTGAATTCCCCCTCTTGTACCCAGCTTTGCCGGAACAGGCAAGACCGTGGGGACCGTGTGACGCCTCAGAGCTTGGCCGAATGGCCTTTGTGAAAGCCGCGGAACTCGGCTGGGGGCAAAGGCTTGCTAAAGAAATAGCCCTGGAATTCATCACAGCCATACTGGGTCAGAAGATCGACCTGGGCCTCGGTTTCGACACCCTCTGCAATGACTTTAAGCCCGATGGCATGGCCCAGCTGGATAATGGTATTAGTGATAGCGGCATCATCCGGATCGTCTGTCATATGCATGATAAAGGAGCGGTCGACCTTGAGGCGGTGCACGGGAAAACGCTTCAGATAGCTGAGAGAGGAATAACCGGTGCCGAAATCGTCGATGGCCAGCTCGACCCCGATATCTTTGAGCTGGGTTAAAAGATGGATCGTCTGGTCGATATCTTTCATCACGGCGCTTTCCGTCACTTCAAGTTCCAAAAGATGCGGCGCAAGGTCGTTTTTCTTGAGCACATCGTTGACCAGGCCGATCACGTCGTCGCGGTGGAACTGGATGCCGGATAAATTGATGGCAATGCGGAAAGGTTTCAGGCCTTCATTCTGGCAGTCTTTGGCAAAGCGGCAGGCTTCTTCGATCACATAGCGGCCGATGGGCACGATCAGGCCGGATTGTTCGGCCACGGGAATAAAATGGTCCGGGCGCACGAATGATTTGAGCCCGGTTTCTGCATTGGGTTTTTCCCAGCGCAACAGGGCTTCGGCACCAATCAGTTCGCGCGTCTTGGCGTCGAATTGAGGCTGATAAACGAGGGAAAACTGTTTCTCCTCGATTGCGACGCGCAAATCATTGACCATCTGGATGCGGTTCTGCACGGCCTGGTCGAAACTGGGGCTATAGAGGCGGAAATTGCCTTTGGCTTCCAGTTTTGCCTGGGTCAGCGCGCTTTCGGCTTTTTTCAATAAATCAATACCGCGATTGGCATCATTCGGCCACAAGGCCATGCCCACGGTTCCTTCCAGCACAAGGTCGTTGCCGCGCACACTGAAGGTATTATTGAACACGCCGAGCACATTATCGACATTCGTGCGGATATGGTCGCTGGGATCGATAGGGAGATCGATAATGGCGGCAAATTCGTCTTCACTGAGGCGCGCCATCAGTAATGCATTAGGCAGGCTTTTAAGCAAAGCCGCGCCGAATGTCTTCAGCAACTCATCTCCCGCTTCATAACCAAGCGTATTATTAACATCGCCGAACTGGTCGATATCGATCACCATGACGCCCAGGCGGTCATGGCGCAGCTTGTCTTCGCCTTGCAAAATTTCATCCAGCTTGTTGATGAAATGCACACGGTTAGGCAGATCGGTCAGCGCATCATAAAAAGCGACGCGGTAAATCTTGTCCTGGGCCTGGCGATTGATGCGTGCCATGATATCGGCATTCTGCTTGATCAGCTTGTTCGCCGAAGAAATAACGCTGCCCAATTCGTCATGGCGTTTATAGCGCGTCAGATAAGGCAAAGGGCTGGACGGATTTCGTGCCGCGCCCAAAAGATTATTGCGCAGCATTAAAATCGGCTCGATCATCCATTTGCCCAGCACCAGGATCAGTACTGTTGTAATAAATGCGGAAAGCAAAAACGAGACCAGCGCGGTCTGACCGATATAACTCATGATCCGCGCCTGCAGATAAGACGAATCCATACGGATTACCGCAACATCGCTACCGTCGATTTTCACCGGGCCGAAGCTGGCTTCGAACCGGTTATGCGAGGCATCCAGCCAACTGAGTTCGGCTTCCGGGTTGGCCTTGTCCGGCGCCAGTAAAGGCGGTTCTCCATAGACGTCTTTGGCAAAGGCCTTACCGGGTTCATAAAAGGCGAGCCCGCGCACGACCGTGTTCCTGATCAGGCGGCGCAGAGCCAGATCATTGATATCGGTCGAATCGAAAGATTTCCCCTCTTTAAGCAATGGCATCAGGGCGGAACGCCCAATTTCCTTGAGTTCATTCAGCTGTTCGACTTTGTAATTCTGGACCGTAAAGTAAAGGATCATGCACTGGACCACAACGATGGTCGCGAAAACGGATGAGATAACCCGCCAGGACAATCGACCGGTTAACCAGTTGATTCCCTGCTTTTTTTTGTTCATCGCAGCCTTGGCTGCGGGCGAAGTTACGGTCATATTATTGGTTGTCATCACGGTTGTTTTTATTTTTCTAGTGTTCGGTCGCAATTTCGATATCCTTAGTCAACCACGGAAACAGTTAAAATTTGTTTAGATGCCCCCTCTTTATTCCCCTGCTTTGCATAGTTTGATCGACTGGCTTGTTACCAGTGGGGTATCCGCAGACACGGCCGAAGAAGTGGCAGCCTCCCATTTATTAAAGCCTCCGCAGCCGGAGGCCCGGGAGCCTGTCCAGGAAAGCTCTGGTTCTGCAGCCCCCGTTACTAACCCGGTTGCTTTGGCCAGACCCGACATTGCCGTCTTTGACGACTTGGCCGGATTGAACGCTTTTTGCACTTCCTGGAAAGAAATGGGGCTGGCCAAGATGGCGGGGCGAAGCGTCCTGGGCATCGGCATGGGCACCGGCGGCAAAATGCCTGCCCTGATGGTCATTGGCGATACGCCCGACGATATTGAGGACCGCAATGGCACGGCCTTCTCCAGCCCGGCAAACGCCGTGATCCGCCAGGCAATCCTGCAGGCCGGGTTTCCGGCGGAAGATGTCTATTTCACCTATCTGTCTAAATGGCGCCCGGCAGGCCGCCGGGCACTGACGCCTTATGAAGTCGAAACCTGTGCCCAAATCCTGGCACAGGAGATCGGTTTCATCCGGCCAAAGGCGATTCTTGCCCTGGGAGAATCGGTTACCATGGCATTGAAAGGTGATTCTGCCACAGGATCGATGAAAATATACGCCGTAAATAAATATAAGAATCAGTATCTTAAATACGATTCAGCAATAATGTCTTCCCAAAAGGGTGAATTTTTGGTAAAGAATCCAGCTATGAAGAAAAGCTTTTGGTTCAGCTTGTTGGAGCTCGCTGCGACCACGCGTCAGGGAAAACCTTTTCCTGGCGAACCCGATGTCAACTACACGGAGTAGAACAGGGGCGTCCCCTCAAGGCGTTTCTGACTTTTTAAAAATTTTTATTCATGCCCTTTAGTACCAGCCATAGTCGCCTTTTCGGCGATCCGATGCGCAGACTTGCCACATATGCAATGCTGTCCGCCGCAACTTTCCTTTCCCTGGGCCTTTTAAGCAATTGGCCGCCTGCGGAACTGGCCTCTTTTCGTGTTCCCCAGAACCAATCTGAAGCGGACCCGGCGCCTACGCTCTCTTTGCCCTCGCCCGCGCCGGAACTGAAGATCGCCCGCGGCATGGAACTTTTTTCCTTTATCAGCAACAGCGAACCGCAAAAGCCGCTTTATACTTTGTCGGCCTTAGACCGCAATTTGTACAAGCGCATCTTTGAAGCCCAAACCAAGGGCGAATGGGAACCGGCCAACGAACTGATGAAGCGCCTCCAGGACCCTGTCCTGG
>JAQGJA010000027.1 GCA_028290805.1 Alphaproteobacteria bacterium | reverse complement strand
CCGCACTATATGCCGCCAAAAAAGCCGGGCGCGACCGCGTCATGGTTGCCGAGGAAGCTACCCAGTCTTCATAACGGAATTACGGGGCCGTAATAGGATGGCGGCATGGTGACTGTTGCGCCGATCTGCGCCAAAGCCTCGTGATTATGCATGTCGTCCCAGGCATTCATCATTTCGGCTACGCGCTTAAGGGGAATTTTGGAAATATGTTTCAGCGCCGGATCGGCTGCATTGTCCTTAAAGATATTATCCAAAAATCGCGTCGCGGCGTTCTTGCTGCAGGTTTGGCACGGCGCAGGCAGGATTTTTTTTCATGGGTTTTCTTCTTGTGACAGACCGCAAGAATTAAACCAGCCATTCGAATATGTCTATATTATTCTTTGACGTTATTGATCTCGAAATTGGCGTGCCCGTTGACATAGGCGTCCAGGTCGGATTCGGTCACGCGCCATTCCTTGCCGATCTTGATGGCGCGAAGCTCGTTCTTGCGGATCAGTTCGCGGATCGTGCGCTCGTCGACATTCAGCGTTTGCGCCACATCATGGATCGTCAGCATCGGGGTGTTCAATGGCATCGGGGGACCCAGTAAAGGGGTGAAGGGGACGGTGGCTCCTGGCTTCCTATGTAGACAGGTTTGCGCATATTAGTCATCCGCCGAGTCGGGAGCAAGAAGATTTATCCTTGACAGCAGTTGCTGTAAAAATTATACATAAGTGTAGTATTGTGTAAAGGAAAATAAATGGCCAGCAATGAAATCCCAGAACCGGATAAAGCACAGAATGAAACATGGGCCTTTGTCCAGGCGGCGGCCGCCGGGACGGTTTCGAATTTGCACTTTGCCCAGACCAGCCTGACCGTCATGTATCACGGCCTGGCCGCGACCTCTGCCAGGGCAGAGGTCGAAACGCTCGCCGGGTTTTTTGTGGAAAAGGCCGCCATCCTGCTTACCCTGGAACCGCCGCAGGTTAAAAAGATGCAGGTTGCGCCAGATCCTGTTCCGGTCATCGCGCTTGATCCCGCTTTCAATCCCGCAGACAATCCCGCTAAGGAAGCCTTGCGCAAGGCATTATATCCTGATGCCCCGACTATCGCCGCACTGACCCGGGCAGCGCTGGAAAAGAACGTGGATAATTATAAGCTGGCTTTGTTCCGGAACGACCAGGCGGCGGCTAGGGAAAATCTGGAAGGCGGGCTTTTCCTCTTTGCCCAGAAGATCGACGGCGATGCGGCCGAGGCCAACCGTCAGCATCTGGCCTTGGCGCTTCTGGAAGGGAAAGACCCGTTGGAAATGGCAAGGGAACTGGAAAACGTGGCGCTAACCACCGTGCTGAAATCCCTTTCCACCAGCCGCAACGCAAAAGAGGCCGTACATTTCGGGCATCTATACCTGAAGAAAACCCGGATGCTGATCTCGCCGGAATCGACCAGGGCCCAAAAGCATCGCGAAAACAGCGATGAAATGCATCTGCGCCCTGGGCAAACGAACCAGGCCCCGCTCTATGAGCCAATTGAAAACAGCTTTGCCAAAGCCAGGCAGATCGGTGCCCAGTTCAATGCGGCACAGCATGTCGTGCGGGATTTCACCCATTACGTACGGGACGGCGATGCGTCCAAACGCGCCAAGGCGCTTGCCAGGCTGGAAGTCTTTGCCGCTCAGATAGAGCCCCCCAAGCCTAGGGGCCTGGTGCAACAGATGACCAGCGGGCTGAACAACTTCCTGCAGAAACTGTCCTTTTAGGCATTCATAATAAAATAGAATCATCCTGAATTCCTTTCAGGACCTATCTTTCGGTACGCGCCGGAACATAGATGCTGAAACACGCATCTGTGAAACAGTGCGCAGCATGACAAGAGGAGTTACCGGCTTTAAAGGCGGATGCCTAGCGTTCCTGCATATATTGATACACGGAATAGGCTTCCCAGACGCGTTGCACGTAATTGCGCGTCTCGTAAAAAGGGATGCGCTCGACCCAGTCTACCCAGGAATAAGGGTCCTTGCGCGGGTCGCCCATGCTGCGCAGCCATTTATCGACATTGCCGGGCCCGGCATTATAGGATGCGGCCACCAGCGGGACGAAATTATCATAGCGGGCCTGCATACGGGCCAGATATTCCTGGCCCAGTACCATATTGGTATTTGGCTGGAACAGGGAATAATCGCTGGTGTAAGGAATACCGGCCTGGCGGGCGACCTGGCGGGCGGTGCCGGGCAGCAATTGCATCAGGCCGCGTGCATCGGCGCGCGACACCGCCATGGGATCGAACAGGCTTTCCTGGCGGATGATGCCAAGGGTCAATGCCGCTTCGACATTGCGGTTGGCAGGGACAGCGGCGCGCGGGAAGAGACCATCGGAAACCAGCACGCCTTTATCATAGGCGGCCTTGGCGGCCGAAAGGGCAATCGGCGTACTGCCCAGTTCCCTTGCGACCTGGATCAGGTTCTGGGCCTGGCCCCGGGCGGTGGCCACGCGCAGGGCGGTACGCAGGAACATGTCGCGTTCCCCGGGGCGGTTCATGGTTTTCAGAATACGGGCCGCGCCAATCAGGTCCTGGGGCAGGGCGCCGGAAGAAAAGCTGCGCGAGGGGCGGTCCCTGCGGAAGAAGGCTGCAAACGAGGCTTTGGGATTGCCCAAGGCATAAGCGCCCAATTGTCCGTAAAACGTGTTCATATGCTGAGCGGCATAGCTGTAATATTGCCGCGCCAGGGTTTTGTCGCGCATCTGCTCGGCCGCAATCCCGGCCCAGTACGCGGCGCGGGCAATCGAGATCGGCGTTTTGACGTTGCGGTACATGCGTTCGAAATGGTGGAAAGCGGCGCTGGGCTGCTTCAGGCGGGTCACGGCCAGCCAGCCGGCCAGCCACTCGGCCTCGGCCAGTTCGGTGCCGCCATCATGCCCGTGTGCCTTGACCAAGTTATAAGCGCCCTGGTAATTGCCATTCTCCAGGGCTCTACGGGCCAGAAGGCTACGCTCGCGCCACCATAAATCGTCATAGGGGTCCATGGCGGCGCGGCGTCGGCCCAAAGCGCGGATAGCCGATGCGTCATCGCCGCGCTGGCGGTAATAGCGGGCAAGATCAAAAACCAGCCCGTTATCCTGGGCCGCATTGGCCGTGCATTGCGCCACGCTTGCCAAAGCGCGGGAATCGCCGCGCTGCAGGCGGATGCGGGTCATGCCCATCTGGGCGAAATCGGGATCATCGATATAGGCCAGGGTTTTTTGCGCCCGGTCCAGTTTCCCCTGCCACAGCAGGGTCGAC
>JAQGJA010000104.1 GCA_028290805.1 Alphaproteobacteria bacterium | reverse complement strand
TGATTGACGATCTCGTCGGCCCGTTTGGTATAGGCGCCATTATGCTGATGCATGACAATGCCGGGCATGATCGAAAGCGGCGTCTTGGACCCTTTAAGCGCATGGATGATTATGCGCTTGCACGATTGCCCTTCCTGGGGCCAGAAAGGGAAAACACGGATAGCGCCGCAGAATTTTTTAAGGCCCACCATCAATTCATCCAGTTTTTCCGCGCTATGGATAAAGATCACGCTGCCTTTTGGCTTTAAAAACCGGTTGGCCGATTGCAGCCACATCTCAAGATCGTCGGGCTCGTGCTGGCGCGCCACGCGGCGAAGCAGGCCAAGCGCGCCACTATGGCGTCCTGTTTCATAATAAGGTGGATTGGCGATGACGTGATCGAAACTGCCCAAATTTTTGAACAAGGCTTTATCCGCAATATCGCCTTTGATAATCGAAACCAATTCCCCGGCCTTGTTGCGCTCGACATTTTTCTGGGCCAGTTCGGCATATTTAGCCTCGCGCTCAATGCCGACAAAGCGGGTTTTAGGCAGGCGTACATGCCCCGCCAGCAAGACCGCACCGACGCCGCAGCCCAGCTCCAGCACTTTTTCGCGCGGCTTGGCATGAATGCTGGCCGCAAGTAGCATGGCATCCGTGCCGAAACGATAGGCTTTTGCAGGCTGCTCAAGGGTACAGCGCCCCTGATAAAGACTGTCATGCGTGGTTGCCAGCTTGCTCATATCGGCGTAAACTTTCGTCCATGTTAATGTCAAAACACCCTAGCACAATTAAAACCGCTTCGCCAGTCGATGCCTTGCGCACGTTTTTGGGCGACGATATCGCCGCATTGAATGCCGAAATCCTGGCGCGGATGGAATCGCCGGTGCCTCTTATAAATCAACTGGCTGCTTATATCATCGCCGCAGGCGGCAAGCGTCTGCGTCCGCTTTTGACATTGGCCGTGGCGCGCGCTTTGGGATATGAAGGCACGGATCATCTGAAACTGGCGGCTTCGGTCGAATTTATCCATACCGCTACATTACTGCATGACGACGTCGTCGATGAATCCGACCAGCGCCGCGGCCAGCCTTCGGCCAATGCCATGTTCGGAAACCAGGCCAGCGTTCTGGTCGGCGACTTCCTGTTTTCGCGCGCCTTTCAATTAATGGTCGAAACCGGTTCGCTGGAGGTCTTGCGCATTCTTTCCACCGCTTCGGCCGTGATTGCCGAAGGCGAAGTGATGCAACTGGCCTCGACGGGCAATCTGGCTTTGACGCGGGCGACTTATTTCGATGTCATCGGCGCCAAAACAGCAGCATTGTTTGCCGCAGCAAGCGAAGTCGGCGCCGTCATCGCCAAGGCCGATCCCGCCATCATCGCCGCCGTCAATGCCTATGGCCAGTCTTTGGGCATCGCCTTCCAGATCGCAGATGACGTATTAGACTATCAGGGCAGCCTGGAAACCATGGGCAAAAACAGTGGCGACGATTTCCGCGAAGGCAAGATCACCCTTCCCGTCGTCATGGCCCTGGAAAACGCCAGCAGCGAAGAACGCGCTTTTTGGGAACGCAGCTTGGTCGAATTGAAACAGAATGATTTTGATTTCTCCCAGGCGCTGAATATTTTGAAAAAATACAATTGCCTTGATGCATCATTGGAAATTGCGCGTGAACATGCGCTTGCGGCGCAACGCGCCTTGACTGTGCTGCCTGCATCCGCCTGGCGCGATACGCTAAAAGAGATCGCGCTATTTGCCGTCGAACGATCGACGTAACCTTGCGTCATACATCGTTACTTTCCCTGCCCTCAAACTCAGATACAAATGAATCATGAAAGAATTTTCCGCCATCATCCTTGCGGCCGGCAAAGGGACCCGCATGAAATCGGCCTTGCCAAAGCCGCTGCACAAAATCGCGCATAAGCCCATTCTGGGCTATGCCGTCGAAACCTATAAAGCAGCCGGGGCATTGGAAATCGTCATTGTGGTTGCACCTGATGATATGTTGACGCCAATGCTTTTCCCCGATCTTACCATCGTCGTGCAAAAGGAACAAAAAGGCACCGCCCATGCCGCATTGACCGGCATGCAGGGTTTGAAAAAAATTCCTGAAAAAATCATCATGGCCGTGGGCGACATGCCCTTTATCCGCCAGGAAACAGTGCATTCTTTGGCCGCCAGCAACGATGCCGTCACCGTCCTGGCCATGCGCCTTGAAGACCCGCGCCGTTATGGCCGCCTGGTCGTCGATAATGATGGCGCGCTGAAAAAAATCGTCGAATTCAAGGAAGCCACATTGGAAGAGCGCGGCATCAATCTCTGCAATTCCGGCACCATCGCCCTGAAAGGCCACATGGCGCATGCTTTACTCAGCGCCGTAAAGCCCCAGGCCATTGGCGGAGAATATTACAACACCGATGTCGTTGCCATCGCCCGCGCCCAAAACCATATCTGCGGCGTGGTCGAAGCCTCGATGTTCGAAACCTCCGCCGCCAATACGCGCGAGGAACTCGCCGTACTGGAGACCATGCTCCAGGTGCAATTGCGCCAGAAAATCATGCTGGGCGGCGTCACCTTGCACGACCCGCAAAGCGTTTATTTTGCCTCCGATACCGTGATCGGCCAGGATGTTATCATCGAACCAAACGTGTTTTTCGGCCCCGGCGTCACCATCGGCAACAACGTCCATGTCAAAGCCTTCAGCCATATCGAAGGCGCGACAATTTCCGACAATGTTGAAATAGGCCCTTTTGCCCGCATCCGTCCTGAAACGACCATCGAAGAAAACGCCCGCATCGGCAATTTTGTGGAGATTAAAAAATCCCAGATCGGCAAAGGCGCAAAAGTAAGCCATCTTTCCTATATCGGCGATGCCACACTGGGACAAAACGTAAATATCGGTGCAGGGACCATTACCTGCAATTATGACGGTTTCAATAAAAATAAAACCACTATTGGTAATGGCGCTTTCATCGGTTCCAATTCCAGCCTGGTTGCCCCTGTCGTCATCGGCGATAATGCCATGGTTGCAGCGGGATCGGTGATTACCAAACTCGTCACCCCCGAAGCCCTGGCCCTGGCGCGCGGACGGCAGACGGAAATATTATTCTGGGCCAAGAATTTTCGTGAAAGAAACCTGAAGAAAAAAGGAAAATAAATATGTGCGGCATCGTCGGTATCGTCAGTCAGAAAAATGTTGCCGCCCGTCTGGTGGAGGGCCTGAAACGTCTTGAATATCGCGGTTATGATTCTGCCGGCATCGCCACGCTGACCAATGACAACCATATTGAACGCCGCCGGGCTGAAGGGAAACTGGTCAATCTCGAAAATAAATTAAACGCCGAACCTTTGCCCGGCATGATTGGCATCGGCCATACACGCTGGGCCACGCATGGCGGACCGACGGAACGCAATGCCCACCCGCATGCCACCGATAAAGTCGCCGTCGTGCATAACGGCATCATTGAAAATTACCAGGAATTGCGCCAGGAACTGGAACAGTTCCAATGCCGTTTCCAGTCAGATACCGACACCGAAGTCATCGCCCATCTTATGACCCATTACATCAACCAGGGCGACACGCCGCAACAGGCGACGAAAAAATCGCTCAAGCGTTTACAGGGCGCTTTTGCCATCGCCATGATTTTCGCCAATGACAATAACCTCATGATCGGTGCGCGCCGCGGCACACCTTTGGCGCTTGGATACGGCAAGGGGGAAATGTTTCTGGCATCCGACTCCTATGCCCTCGCCCCGATGACCGATACGCTTTCTTATCTTGAAGACGGTGACTGGCTGGAGGTGACCCAGGAAGGGGCTACGATTTACGATGAAAACAACGACGAAGTAAAACGCCCCATCCGCCAGTCGGCCCAATCGGCCATGATGACCGGCAAAGGCGAATACCGCCATTTCATGCTCAAAGAAATCTTTGAACAACCCGCCGTCATTGCCGATACATTGAACAGCTTTATCCACCCCAGCACGGGCAAGATCACCGTGCCTGAAAATGTGCTGGATTTGGCTAAATCCTCGCGCCTGACCATCTCGGCCTGCGGCACCGCCTATTATGCAGGATTGACCAGCAAATATTGGTTTGAACGCATTGCAAAGATGCCGGTCGAAACCGATGTCGCCTCGGAATTCCGTTACCGCGAAGCCCCGATGCCGGAAAATGGCGCCGCCCTGTTTATCTCGCAATCGGGCGAAACGCTCGATACGCTGGAAGCGATGCGTTACTGCAAAAAGAACAACCAGAAAACCATGTGCGTCGTCAATGCCATTGAAAGCACGATCGAACGCGAAACGGGCATTGCCCTGCACACCCTTGCCGGTCCTGAAATCGGCGTGGCCTCAACCAAAGCCTTTACCACGCAACTGACCGTGCTGGCATGTTTGTCTTTGGCCTTTGCCACCGCACGCGGCACGATTGATCAGGACGAGGAACACCGCCTGTCCAGCGCCTTGCGCGAAATCCCTTCCCGCGCCGCCGATGTCCTGCGCCATGACGATAATATCAAGACCATCGCCAAATCCATCATGGAAGCGCGCGACGTCTTATATCTCGGCCGCGGCACCTCCTATCCCATCGCCCTGGAAGGCGCATTAAAGCTGAAAGAAATTTCCTATATCCACGCCGAAGGTTATGCCGCAGGGGAAATGAAACACGGGCCGATAGCCTTGATTGACGACAGCGTCCCCGTCATCGTCCTGGCCCCGCGTGACCACTGGTTCGAAAAAACCGCCTCGAATTTAAAAGAAGTCCACGCCCGCGGTGGCAAAATATTGCTGATCTCCGACAAAGAAGGCTGCCGCCAGTTGAAGGATGATTGCACCTGGACCATTGAAATGCCGGATATTGACCCCTTTATTTCCGCCATTTTATATGCGCTGCCCATCCAATTACTGGCCTATCACGTCGCCGTATTAAAAGGCACCGATGTGGATCAGCCACGTAATCTGGCGAAATCGGTGACGGTGGAATAAGGATTTGAACCGCAAAGACGCGAAGGTGCAAAGAAGATTATTCTTGTTCTTTGAGTCTTTGAATTTAACTATCTTGCTTAAACCATGCTGGAATTTTAATCGTCGCATCCATGCCATCTACCACACAATCCAAGCCGCCTTGCAACGCTTCCGACTGAATTACAGCCAACGCGAAATTTTCTCTGGCATTCAAAATATAGCCGATATGTTTTCCATCCCGCATTACCGGCGTCTCGCGCGTAATCTCCTGTCCCGCCAATAATTCAAGCGGCAAAAAGCGTTTCTTCACCAAAGCGCGGTAATGCATCCGAGCCGTAATCTCCTGGCCCATATAGCATCCCTTGTCAAAGGAAACGCCGTTCAGGAAATCCATATTGGCTTCCAGCATTGTCGTGCGTTCCCGCTCGAAATCCTGCGCATCGGGCAAGCCGTTTTGCATCTGCCACAGGGCGTAATGGTCATTGCCCGATAAATCCGAATTCAGGACACGGAAACCAAAATCCATCCCGCGCGGATCGATAAACGCCTCCGCCGGTTTTTCAGGCCCGCCCCATAAAGCGGTTACACTATATTCCGCCGAAACATCTTCCAGAACGACTTTGCTGCGCAGTTTATACATCAATAAACGCCGCAATAAGTCAGCTAGCAAGGATTGATCCACATCCAGCAACAATCCACCCATCACCGGATACAGGAAAAAATCGGCCAGATATTTCCCCTGCGGCGTTAAAAAACACGCATAAACCGCATTATCGGCCGTCACTTTATAAACGTCGTTGCTGATTATACCCTGCAAAAATGCCAATGCATCCTCGCCCGTGATGCGGATAAACCCGCGCTGCCGCAAATTTGCGCAAAACATTAATTCCGCACCAGTTTTTTATACAATTCCAGACTGTCCTGCACGAATGCCTTTGGCGTAAAGGTGGACTGGTATTTATGCCAGCCGCCCGCAACGATCTTGTTGCGCAAGGCGGGATCATCAATAATCTTTTTAACTGCACCGGCAAAAGCCGCAACATCGTCCTTTGGCACCAGTATCCCATCCACGCCATTCTGCACATAGGCGGCAGGCCCCTTGGCGTCGGCGGCGACCAGCGGTTTTTTCATCGCCCAGGCATCGACCATCACCGTGCCGAACGGTTCATAACGCGAGGGAAACGCCACGATATCGCAGGCCGCCAATAAACGCTCGCGGTCATTGCGCCAGCCTAAAAAGCGTACGCGGTTTTTGACATCCAATTCGTCGGCCAGCTCTTCCAGTTCACAGCGTAACGGCCCGTCCCCTGCGATCCACGCCACGCATTGCGGCAATTCGACCAGAGCGTTCAGCAAGACATCAAAACCTTTTTTCCAATGCAGCCGCGCCAGCCCCAATAAGACGACGGCATCCTCGGGCGTATCCAGTTCCGACCGGGCGATGTGTATAACGTTTTTTTCAAAAGACGCCATAGTGTGGATGATCGACACATCTTCGGCATCGGCGCCGCTGTCAATCACATGGCGCTGCAGGTCTTTGGTCAGGACAATATGATGGGTGCAACTGGCAAAGCGCTTGGTCCGGTTGTAATATCCGCCATACCAGGCCACATTCACATGGCTTCCCTCGACGGCATAGCTTCCGGCGCGCCCCATCCAGTATTGCACGATATCGGGCTTGAATTTGCGGATGGCCTTTTTGATCACCCGCCGCGTCGGCCATAGCCACCATTTCGAAAATGCGGCGGTATAGACCGGTATTTTCTTCTCGCGCAGCTTTTTAACACGGTGCGAGACATTGCGCGTCACCACTGCCTGGACCAGTTCCGAGCTGCCGGACAAAGCCAGTATATCTTCGAGAAAGATGTTTTCAGCGCCGCCGACCGTGCCGCCCGCCATGATATGTAGGATACGTATGCTCATTGGCCGGATTAAAGCATAAAATACCCTCCTTTACAAAAGGCAATTCCCTGTTATAATTATGGCATGAGAAGATGTCCTGTTTTCATGCTCTTGCTTCTGTTCACGCTGTTCCCTGGAATGGCGCTGGCTGAAACCGGGCTTTCCAGCGACGCCGTCATCGCCTTTCACAGCAACCCTTCCTGGATCCTGTTTGGCCTTGTCCTGATCGGGCTCGAAGCCGCGCTGCCAACCAAGGGTGTCTTGGGCCTGATTGGCCTTGCCATGTTCGTCTTTGGCACGTTTTCGCTGGCCGATCACACTAATCCGAATTTGCGCCTTTCCTGGCCCGGCATAATCCTGCTGGATTTCCTGGTTGTAGGAACCTTTCTGATCGCCGCTTTTATGACGATCCGCGGCTATAACCAGAAAACAACCGCTGTTACCGATCCCGTTCTGCACCAGTCCGGCATTGTTACCGAATGGAATGATGCGCTGCGCCGCATCCGCGTCGGCGATACGCTCTGGCTGGCCAGAAGCGACAATAATTCAATGTTCAACCCGGGCGATAAAATCACGGTGGTGGGCCAGGACAACCTGACCC
>JAQGJA010000137.1 GCA_028290805.1 Alphaproteobacteria bacterium | reverse complement strand
CCGCCAAGATGTTCTTTTTCCACCAGGCCGACCGACATGCCCAGTTGGGCTGCGCGGATCGCCGCGACATAGCCGCCGGGACCGCCGCCGATAATGACGATGTCAAAGTTCTGTGTGGTCATGGAGGTCACCTTTTGGTTTGCTATTTAATAAATACACTGCGATGCAGGCAAGAACGATACCGGCCATTTTAACCGGATTTACCCCTTCGCGAAAGAGGACAAAACCCATAAGTGCCGAAATAACGATGGAACAGACACGGAAAAGCGGCATGGAAACCGCCACCGTCGCGCCTTTGCGAAACATGAAGATAAGCCCCAGATCCAGCGCCGTCACACTTAGCCCCGCCAGCAGCGCCAAAAAGGCGGCATTCCTGCCCAAAGACAGGGAAATGCCGCTGAACATGCAATATAAAACCAGCGAAACGGAGGCCAGACCGGTTACGATTGCCATGAATAAAAACGGGTTGGTTTCGGGCGTGATGGCGCGCATCGACAGCACCAGGGTCGATGCAATAAAAGCCAGTATGATCGTCAGCGTAAACCAGTCCATGCTAACCCAGCCTGATTAAAAGAATGGATATGACGGCAAAGACAATACCGCAAATCTGTTTCGGCGAAATCTTTTCCCGCAGGATGGCCAGGCCGAACGACGTCATGACCAGAAGAACCGTAAGGGAATACATCGTCATCGAAAGCGAATACGGTGCGCCGATGCGATAGATCCAGATAAACACGCTTTCATTCAAAAGATAGATCAAGGCGACCCATAAAACCCAGAAGCGCATTTTTCCCTTTAACGCAACCGGAAATCCCTTGTTCCTGAAAACAAAAACCAGCGCCAGATTGGCAAGGCATTGCGTGAGAAAACTATAGACCAGGAAAACATAGGGCAAGGCCACCTGCCCGCCGAATTTATAGGTCAGCATGTTCGCCTGTTGCGCAACCAGCGCCAGGGCAATAAATGGCAGCCAGGGTTTGTCTTTTATCAGTTGCATTTTATTCCCGTTCAATAGTGGGGTCAACGGGTCCGCCCGTCGCCAGTTCCTTAGGATTACTGCGCCAGTGCCGGTCCAGCCTGTGCGACCAGTCGATCAGCAGGGAAAAAACCTCGCGGGCCATTTCTTTTGGAATGCCTGTCCCATCGGCATTTTTTTCCGCCTGGTCCAGTACCTGGGTCATGCGCGCTTCGTCGATGGTGGGCAGGTTTTCGTTGATGCGGAAAGCACTTATTTTTTTGCGCAAGGCAATGCGCCTGGCAATGGCCGCGGTTATTTCCGCGTCGATCTTGTCCTGCTCCGCACGCAGTTTTTCCAGCATTTTCATTGGTTTTCCCTTTTGGCCGCCCATGTCTATCCGCATTCGCCGGGCTTGCCGACAGCCTGCCAAAAGCCCTATGAATGTCAACCGCCCAGTTTTTCTTGACGGACAGACCCTATGTATGTTATGCAATCATATGACACAGAAATTTGACCCCAAAAAAGATTTTATTCTCCCTGATGCGGAATTTGCCCAGCGTTTGCTGGGTCAAGGCAGAATGAAAGATTTTTGTGAGAATGAGTCTTCCCTCGCTTTACAGGATGTGGCTTTGGAAGACGTCACCCAGCAAGTGAAAATCAGCTTGAGCATTCTTGCCATTAATAACAAATGGCCTGGCTATGATAAAGTTGTGCCTATTAATATAGAGGAAAAAGATCCGGATGAACTTAAAATGGCAAAATTAGTTCTGAATAAAATGCACCAGGGATACTTGTCAAAAGTAATAAACAACGAAGTCCCGTCGAATGAGGATCATTATGGATTAGCTTATTCTCGACCAGCTGGATTTATGGCTCTGAAGGATGCCACAACAGTTTTATCCAAGTTAGGTTATAAAGAGGCAATTGAACCCTTGCAGCAATATATGGCTACCGAAGTAGGGATCGAAACAGACTATGATTATTTTGAGGCAGTAGAGAAATACTTAACTTACCGTCACAAAAATAATTTTACGCCTGGCTCAGAACTATAACGCCAACATGCTGGCGGGGTTTTCCAGATACTGTTTCAAGGCCTGTAAATATTCCGCACCTACGGCGCCGTCGACCACGCGGTGATCGACCGACAGGTTGCAGTTCATGATCGTGGCGATTTCAATTTTGCCGTTGATCACGACGGGAGTTGGCTCGCCAGCACCGACGGCCAGGATGCAGCCCTGGGGCGGATTGATGATGGCATCGAATTGTTTCACGCCGAACATGCCCAGATTAGAGACGGAGAATGTGCCGCCCTGGAATTCAACGGGTTTCAACTTGCCGTCACGCGCTCGGGTGGCAAGGTCCTTCATTTCCGTGGAAATTTTGACTAGCGATTTATTTTCCGCTTCCTTGATGATCGGTGTGATCAATCCGGTCGGCGTGGAAACCGCCACGGAAATATCGGCGTTTTCATAGAACAAAATCGAAGAGCCATTCCAGGAGGCATTCGCGGCGGGCACTTTTTTCAATGCCATGGCCGAGGCCTTGATCACGAAATCATTGACCGAGAGTTTGAACTTGCCTTCGCTGCCGTCATTGATCTCGGCGCGCAAGGCCATCAATTTATCGATATTCACCGCCGTGTTCAGATAGAAATGCGGCACGGTCTGTTTGGATTCCGTCAGGCGCGAGGCGATGATTTTGCGCATGCCGCTGACTTTTTCCTCGCGGTATTTCATGCCATAGGCATCGGCCAAAGACTTCGCATCCGGTCCGCTTGCCGGGGGGGCGGCTGTTGCTGTTTGCTGCGGGGCGGATTTGGTTGCACTGCCGCCTTTCATGGCGCTTTCGACATCGGCGCGGACAATGCGGCTATTGGGGCCTGACCCCGTGACTTTGGATAGATCGACATTATTCTGAGCAGCAATACGTTTGGCCAAAGGCGATACGAAAATGCGTTTGCCTTCCTGGCCGGAATGGGCTGGGGCGGCTGGGGCCGATGCTGCGGCCGCTTCTTTTTTCTCTTCCGATTTTACATCGGCCTTTTTCTCTGCCGGGGCTTCGGCCGGTTTCGCCGCAGAGGGCGCTGTGCCGCCTGCAATAAACGCATCGACCGCGCCGGCATCTTCGCCCTCTTCCAGCAAGACGGCGATCAGCGTGTTGACCGCGACATTTTCCGTGCCTTCGGCAACCAGGATTTTCGCGATAGTGCCTTCATCGACCGCTTCGACTTCCATAGTGGCCTTGTCCGTTTCAATCTCGGCGATGACGTCGCCCGCCTTTACTGTATCGCCTTCTTTTTTCTTCCAGGCGGCAAGCGTGCCTTCGGTCATGGTCGGCGAAAGGGCTGGCATCAGAATTTTAACGGGCATGGTGTATTCCTTTTAGAAAAATCGTTCGATCACGGTCATGACCGTAATATAAGCGCCATAAAACGGGACCACAAGAGAAAGGGCGAGATTCAGCCATTCCTGGTGCATATAGGAAATCGCCGCGCCGATCAGGCCGCCAAAGGACCAGAGGATAATGAATGCGTATTTGATCAGGGAAAACATCTCAGGCCGCCTTTTGGTTGAGGAAATTATATTCAGGGCTGTACAGGCAATAGGACAGTTTATTCATCTTAAGATAATTAAAGGCATCGCGAACATTTGGAACAATATCGATCGAGGTGTCATCCAGCGCATACCAGTCCGCATGGTCACATTTATCCGGTTCCGCGATATAAGGTTCCCCCTGCCATTTTTCGGCAATATAAAAGAAATCGATCCAGTCCGGCTGGATATCGTCCGGCACCCCTGTAAAGCGGTTTTCAACAAGGAAAAGTTTCATGTCTTCGGGCTGCACATCAACGCCGGTTTCTTCTTTCAATTCCCGGATAGCACATTCCAGCATCGTTTCATACCGTTCGACCCGCCCGGCAGGAAGCCCATATAAGCCATCGCCCCAGGATGTATTTTTCCGGCGCATCATGAATATTTTATCGTTCTTGTCTTTCAAAACGATATAGGTTGCCATGCAGGCCAGAAAAAAACGTCCGTCGATTGGCATTACCCAGCCTCTTTTAAATTAACAACACGTTGTTCATCGTTCCAACCGAAAATAGAAAATTTAATTCCCTTTTGAATGTTTAGAAACACCTGCTTGAAATAGGCATCAAAACTTTTACCGAAATCATATCCGGCTTCGTTATAGTTTATCCAGCGTAGTTCGTCTGATTTATTTGGTTCAGCTATAAAAGGTTCGCCTTCCCACTTCAGGCATTTGAAAAAAACGTCAATCCAGAAAGTTCCCTTGTAACGCTCGGTCCCTTCACGATGGACGATGTGGACCAAATCAAGGGCCTCAGGATTTACAGTAATGCCCGCTTCCTCTTTTGTTTCGCGAATGGCAGCATCGATGAAGGTTTCACCCTCATCCACTCTGCCGGCAGGCGGCGTATAAAACCCGTCCATAAAACCCGTATTAATTCGGCGCATGGCAAAAAACCGGTCCTCCCGTTCCAAAAGAACATAGACTTTGATGCCTGCTTTTTGGATGGGAGTCTTTATCATTACCTGTTACAAACTTCTTTAACGGCGGCGATAATATCCTCCACCTGCGGTAGCGCGAGTTTTTCTAAATTTGCTGCATAAGGCAAAGGCACGTTTTTCTGGGTGACGCGTTTGAAGGGCGCATCCAGGTAATCGAAACATTCTTCCATTGCGATGGCGGCGATTTCGGAACCGATGCCGCAGACCGGCCAGCATTCCTCGACGCTGACGACGCGCGAGGTTTTGCGGATGGAGGCCGCGATGGTTTCGACATCCAGCGGGCGGATGGAACGCAGATTGACGACTTCGGCATCGATCCCCTGCCCGGCGAGGGCTTCGGCGGCTTTCAGCGCTTTGCCGACCATGATGGAATAGGAAATAATGGTGACGTCCTTGCCTTCGCGTTCGATTTTGGCCTTGCCGATGGGCAGGACGAAATCTTCGTCGACGGGCACTTCAAAGCTTTGCCCGTACATGACTTCGTTTTCCAAAAACACGACCGGGTTCGGATCGCGGATCGCGGCTTTCATCAGGCCTTTGGCATCGGCTGCAGACCATGGCGAAAGCACTTTCAGGCCCGGAATATTGGCATACCAGGAAGAAAAATCCTGGGAGTGCTGGGCGCCGACACGGGCCGCAGCGCCGTTGGGACCGCGGAAAACGATGGGGCAGCCCAGCTGACCGCCGGACATGTACAAGGTTTTCGCGGCAGAGTTGATGATCTGGTCAATCGCCTGCATGGCAAAGTTCATCGTCATAAATTCGATGATGGGCCTGAGGCCGTTAAAGGCGGAACCAACGGCAAGTCCTGCAAAACCCTGTTCCGTGATCGGCGTGTCGATCACGCGTTTGGGTCCGAATTCGTCCAGCATCCCCTGGGATATTTTATAGGCGCCATTATATTCGGCGACTTCTTCGCCCATCAGATAGATTTTTTCATCACGGCGCATTTCTTCGGACATGGCTTCGCGCAAAGCTTCGCGCACCGTCATGGTTTTGGTGCCCTTGGCATAGAATTTTTCTTCATCCACTGAAACGCGCGTTGCCTTTGGTTCTTCGGAGTGCTTTGGCTCGGGCGCTTTCAGGGAGCAGGCAAGCGGCTCTTCTTTCTGGTCGGGCGGCGCAACAGATTTTTCATTGCCTGTCGGGAAAGCGGCCTGGTCGGCGCTTTCGCCTTCTTCTAGGATAATGGCAATCGGCGTGTTCACCGCGACATTTTCCGTGCCCTCGGCAATCAGGATTTTGCTTAAGATTCCTTCATCGACGGCTTCGACTTCCATCGTGGCTTTATCGGTTTCGATTTCGGCCAGGACATCGCCGGCTTTGACAGTGTCGCCCTCTTTTTTCTTCCAGGTGGCGAGCGTGCCTTCGGTCATGGTCGGGGACAAAGCGGGCATTAAAACATTAATCGGCATTTTTCTTACCACATTTTAAAAATTAAAAGAGACGGCTTCATCGGCCAGATTGAAAAATTGTTTCGTATAAGAAACAGCATTTTCAGAACTAAAGCCCTTACATGTATAAACAACGACGGATAGAAATTTTCTTTTTGACCAAAAATAGGCGGAAATCCCAGAGTCGATCAAGGGTACAAAAGCATCATAGCCAGCATTTTCTTCTTTCCCCATACCAGAAGATGGAGAAAAAATAATTGGATCCCCATAGGTTCGCAAATCGAGATGCGCAGCCAAACTTAGCAGATAGTCCTTTATGGAGGCTTCATCGACTTCGACAGTCCAAAAACCTTCTATCAATAACCGCTGCCTGAAAATATCTGGAGCAATGTTCTTTAATTCTATTGACATTTTCAAGCCTCAAGCAATACATCGGTCCACAATTCGGACGGGTCCGGCTCGGGGCTGGTGGTGGCGAATTCTTCGGTTTCTTTGATGGTTTGTTTGATCTGTTTTTCGATTACATCAAACTCTTCGCCGCTGACCATGTCGTTTTCAATCAAGAATGCCTTGAAATTCGTGATCGGGTCACGTTCTTCGCGCATTTTCTCTACTTCCTCCTTCTGGCGGTATTTTGCCGGATCCGACATAGAGTGTCCACGATAGCGATAGGTTTTTACCTCCAGCAGCATGGGGCCGTTGCCGGCACGGATATATTCCATGGCTTCCACGGCGGCATCGCGCACGGCCAAAACATCCATGCCATCGACAACCTTGCCGGGAATGCCGTAACCTTCGCCGCGCTTATAGAGGTCGCCTGCGGCATGGCGCGCAACGGATGTACCCATCGCGTAACCATTATTTTCGATGATGTACAACACCGGCAATTTCCAAAGCGCGGCCATGTTGAACGATTCATACACCTGGCCCTGGTGCGATGCGCCGTCGCCGAAATAGCAAAGATTGATCTTGCCGTCATTATTATATTTATGCGTAAAAGCCAGGCCGGTGCCAAGCGCGACCGATGCGCCGACAATCCCATGTCCGCCATAGAAATTCTTTTCGCGGGAAAACATATGCATCGACCCGCCCTTGCCGCGCGAATAGCCGCCCGACCGGCCAGTCAGTTCCGCCATCACCCCGCGCGGGTCCATATCCACGGCCAGCATCTGGCCATGATCGCGGTACGTGGTGATGACCGTGTCATCCTTGTCCTGGGCCGAGGTAAAGCCGGTAACGACCGCTTCCTGGCCGATATATAAATGGCAGAACCCGCCGATCAGACCCATGCCGTAAAGCTGTCCCGCCTTTTCCTCGAAACGGCGGATCAGCAGCATGTCATGATACATCTTCATCGCCTGGTCTTTATCTGGCAGATGCTTGTATTTGCTGTTGCGCAAAGCTGGCTCCTGGGCTGGCGCCGGTGCGGCTTCGGGGGTTTTGGATTTGAATATGGACATGGCTTTGTTTACCGCGAACGGGCAACTCCCTCTTAAAACTTTTCAACGCTGCGTAAATTAAAGGATTGTGCACAAAAAGCGAGGGGGTATGGATTGTGCGGTGCGATAATGCATATGTTATTTGAGATTAATCACAATCTCATCCGCCTTCGTATAGCCCAGAACCTTGCGCGCCTGTTCGTCGGCCATGTCGGGATCGACGCTGCCGGGGCGCATGAGGTTGACGTCGGCTTCCAATGCTTCACGTTTTGATTTCAGTTCTTCATTCTGGGCCAGCTTCACGGCATGATTTTGCTGGATATGCTGCAGCCCCAGATAGCCCCGGGGACCGAAAAGCAAATAAAAAGAGAAGTAGAGGCATAATGCCGACATGATGCAGATCGGCATGGCGGAGCGCAAACGGAGTGATGGTGCGGCGACGCGTGTTCTCATGGATTAACACTATGAATCACGCCGAGTCGCGATGCAAGGGGTATTTTAGTTTTTATCTTTATTTAAATTCCCCCCATTTCCCGGCCGCAGCCCTTGCGGAGAGCCGGGATCTCGATGCGGGGTATGGCACAATTCGCAACGCCGAGATCCCGGGTCTGCATTTCATTCCGCCCGGGAAGTGGGATTAAAAGAAGGAGCATAAAAAAAGCCCCGCATCAAGCGGGGCTTTAAACTCAATGGGAAACCTTATTTCTTCTTCGTTTTGGTCGTCACTGCTTTCAAGGCAGGCTTGGCCGTCTTCGAAGCGGCGGCCTTGCCAATCGCCGGCTTACCAAAATCGGGTTGTGTACGCAAAATGCTGTACCCGGCATAGGCGGCGTCCTGGCCCAACGACTCTTCGATGCGCAGCAATTGGTTGTATTTCGCCACGCGGTCCGAGCGGGACAGGGAACCGGTCTTGATCTGTCCGGCATTGGTCGCGACGGCTAGATCGGCGATCGTGCTGTCTTCCGTCTCGCCTGAGCGGTGCGATAACACAACGCCGAAACCGGCGCGCTTGGCCATTTCAATGGCTTGCAATGTTTCCGTCAGCGTGCCGATCTGGTTCACTTTGACCAGAATGGCGTTGCCGCATTTTTCGGTAATGCCGCGCTGCAGACGTTGCGGGTTGGTGACGAACAAATCGTCGCCAACGATCTGGATCTTGTTGCCAAGCGTCGAGGTCAGTGCGTTCCAGCCGGACCAGTCATCTTCATTCATGCCGTCCTCAATCGAGGCCAGCGGGTATTGGCGGGCCAGGTCAGCCAAATAATCGACCATGCCGTCGGAAGACAACACTTTGCCTTCGCCTTCCAGATTATATTTGCCGTTTTTGTAAAACTCGGATGCGGCAACATCCAAAGCCAGCATGATATCCTTGCCCGCTTTGTATCCTGCGGCATCGATGGCGCGCATGATGAAATCCAAAGCCTCTTTCGACGAACGCAAGGCCGGAGCGAAACCGCCCTCGTCGCCGACATTCGTGTTGTGCTTGGCGTCTTTCAGCAATTTTTTCAGGGTATGGAATACTTCGGCGCCCATTTGCAAAGCCTGGCTCATGTCTTGTGCGCCGACAGGCATGATCATGAATTCCTGGATATCGACCGGGTTATCGGCATGCGCGCCGCCATTGATGATGTTCATCATTGGGGTGGGAAGGGTATGCGCGAACACACCGCCGACATAGCGGTACAGTTCCAGGCCATGTTCTTCCGCCGCCGCCTTGGCACAAGCCAGCGATACGCCCAGAATGGCATTGGCGCCCAGACGCGCCTTGTTCGGCGTGCCGTCCAGGTCGATCAGCGTAGCATCGATTTCCTGCTGGAACGAAGCATCATAGCCGATCAATGTATCATAAATTTCGGTGTTCACGGCCTGTACGGCTTTCAATACGCCTTTGCCGCCGTAACGCTTGGCGTCGCCGTCGCGTTTTTCAACGGCTTCATGCGCACCGGTGGAGGCGCCCGATGGGACTGCGGCGCGGCCGAATGCGCCGCTTTCCAATGTGACTTCGACTTCGACGGTTGGGTTGCCGCGGGAGTCGAGAATTTCGCGGGCGTGGATATCAATAATTTCGGACATGGTTTTTAGTTTCCTTCTTTGATCAGGTTATCAAGTTGTTTCAGGGTTTGCAGCAATTTCGGCATATCGTCAAGACGCACCATGTTCGGGCCATCCGATGGCGCATGGTCCGGGTCCTGGTGGGTTTCGATGAACAGGCCCGCAATGCCGACGGCAATCGCGGCGCGCGACAGATGCGGCACCATGGTGCGGTCGCCGCCCGTGCTGTCGCCCTGGCCGGCTGGTTTCTGCACCGAATGGGTGGCGTCGAACACGACCGGATAACCGGTTTCCGCCATGATCGGCAAAGCGCGCATATCGTTCACAAGCGTATTGTAACCAAAACTGGTCCCGCGCTCGCAAAGCAGGATATTATCATTGCCGGTGGATGCGATTTTCTTGGCCACATTCGCCATATCCCATGGCGCCAGGAACTGGCCCTTTTTGACATGGATCGGCTTGCCCGTATTGGCCGCCGCAATCAATAAATCCGTCTGGCGCGAAAGCAGTGCGGGGATCTGCAGAATATCCACCGATTGCGCCACGATCGCGCATTGCTCTTCTGTATGCACATCGGTGATGACCGGACAGCCGAATTTGTCGCGGATGGCGGCCAGGATTTCCAGCCCCTTTTCCATCCCGATCCCGCGCGTCCCGTTGATCGAGGTCCGGTTCGCCTTGTCGTACGAGGCTTTAAAGATAAACGGAATATTCAGCGTATCCGTCAGATCCGCCAGACGCTGCGCGAGACCAAAGGCATGTTCCCTGCTCTCCAGCTGGCAGGGCCCGGCAATCAGGACAAAGGGGCGGTTATTGCCGAATGTAATGCCGCTAACGGCAACGGATTTTTGCGGGTTCATAGTAAAGCTCCTTTTGAATGGTACTAAGGATAGCGTACTAAAAGGAGTTAACAAGATACTTTCTTTTCTAGCCTGCCAAGTTAAGCGCTTTTATCCGCTCTTTAAACACCGGGTTTTCATCCAGGCTGCGCATAGCTTTTATTGTATAAAGATTGGAGTTTTCCAATACAAAAACATCAGGCAGCTCAATCAGGTTTTCGTCCTTTGTTTCATAAAACATTTCAAGCAATGGATGGGACGATGCGTGAAAAACGGCTGCCAATTTTGTATCTTCCAAATGCGGCGGACAAGCAATAAGGGGACCCTCCATACTTTGTTGAGCAAAAAGGTCGTCATTGTAATTGCTGAAAATATAATTCGCGATTGTCTTCGCCTCTTTATAACCGGGAGAATGTAATAATTCTTTTGCATTGGCGCTAAAAGCGCCAATGCCTGTAAATGCCTGCATTACTGCGTAATTAATATCGTTTACGGATAGATCCGTATTCTTTGCTTTATCCAAAATTTCCGCATAAGAAAGTCCATCCGCTTCTTCAGGAATTGTTTCTTCAAGAGCTTCTTCTGCGGTTTTTTTAAAAACGTTTTTCCAATGGCTGACTTTAACAATGATCTCTTCAATGGCGGCGGCCGTTTGCTGGGACATGGTGCTTCCTTAATCTAGAAAAACATAATATTTGCAAATTCAAATCGGATATACAAGAGGTTTTTGATCATTACCCCACCTTCCCCTCCGGCGGCAGCGAAGCGAGAAACGCCTTAATATCCTCCGGATCGATATCCAGTTGCGATTCACTGCCGTCATAGCGGCCGTGATAGTTTTTCGCCCATTCCTCTAATGTCCTGCAAAAAGCCAGGGAATCTTTGATGCTTTCATCCACGTCTTCCATACCCTTGACCAAGGTGGCAAAGGGCTGGTCCGTCGGATAATCCGTTTTATAAGAAGCCGCCAAGGTAAACCCCTCGCCCAGGGTAAACTTCTCAAACATGGCCTGGTCGATTTCATTGCCGAAATAAAAGAAGCGTGTGACGTTTTCTGTATTCTTCATTCTTCTTATCCTGGCTATAATTTAATCAAACCTTCGGCTTCCACATAATGATGAAATATAATCCCAGCAAGCACAAAACCGAACCAAAAACCTGGTAAGAATTAAACCGCTCTTTGAAAAAAACTACGCCGACAAACAAAAGAATGATAGCACTGCCAGCTAAAATGAGCATGCGTGCAACAGAAATGGGTGCATTATTTTTATAGAGGAAGTAAAATGTGAATTCGATCATGAAACTGGCAAAACCTAGCCAACAAGCCAGCAGCACTTTCTTGTGATCCAATACAGCAAAATCCGTTGATTTGTACGTAACGCCTAAAGCTATTAAGCTAATTGCCAGCATCGTCAGGCTGACAATCGTTGTATAAACGAATATAGGCAATTTTCCAGAGAAAATTTTAGCGGATGTTTGATATGTTACACTGCTTACGATAACGGCAAATGCCCAGACCATCCAGTTCATTTTAAACCAACCGCTCCTGCTTCATCGCCGCTGCAATAAACGACTTGAACAAGGGATGCGGCGCAAAGGGCTTGGACTTCAATTCCGGGTGGAACTGGACGCCGATGAACCAGGGGTGGTCGTTTCGTTCGATGATCTCGGGCAGTTTGTTGTCGGGGGACATGCCAGAAAAAACCAGGCCGGCCTGGTTGTAATTGGTTTTGTAATTGATGTTCACTTCATAGCGGTGGCGGTGGCGTTCGGAAATTTCCGCGCCGCCGTAGATTTTGGAGGCCAGAGAACCTTGTTCCAGGAAACAGGGATAAGCGCCCAGGCGCATCGTACCGCCCAGATCGGTGGTTTCGTGCCGCGTTTCCAGTTCGTTGCCTTTCAGCCATTCGGTCATTAATCCGACTACATTTTGCGGGTTTTCAGGGCGCAATTCGCTGGAGTTGGCTTCGGGCAAACTGCCAAGATTACGGGAGGCTTCGATCACGGCCATCTGCATGCCGAAACAGATGCCGAAATAGGGGATTTTGTTTTCCCGTGCATAAGTAATGGCGCGGATCTTGCCTTCGGTGCCGCGCTCGCCAAAGCCGCCGGGGACCAGGATGCCCTGCACGTCCTGCAGTTCTTCCAGGCCGGTTTTTTCCAGTTTCTCGGCATCGACCCAGCGTAAATTCACGCGTGTTTTATTGGCGATGCCGCCATGATGCAACGCTTCGATCAGCGATTTGTAACTGTCCAGCAGCGTCACATATTTTCCTACCACGGCGATGGTTACCGCACCTTCCGGATTTTGCACCGTATGGACGATATTTTCCCAGCGCGACAGGTCCGGTTTGCTGAACGGCAGGTCGAAATAATTCAAAACCGCGCGGTCCAGGCCCTCTTCGTGATAGGTGATCGGCACCTGGTAAATCGTTTTGGCATCGGGCGCGGAAACGACATTTTCCGGCGAAACGTTGCAAAACTGAGCAATCTTTTTGCGCTCGCCATCGGTCAGGACGCGGTCAGCGCGGCACATTAAAACATTGGGCTGGATCCCGTGCGACAATAATTCGCTGACGGAATGCTGGGTCGGCTTGGTCTTATATTCCCCGGCGACAGAGATATAAGGCAGCAGCGTCATATGCGCGAACATCACGCGTTTATGGCCGATCTCGTTACGGAACTGGCGGATGGCTTCTAAAAATGGCAGAATCTCGATATCGCCCACCGTGCCGCCCAGTTCGATCAGGACGAAATCGGCTGTGCCGTCGGCGGCCTTGATGAAATCCTGGATCTCGTCGGTGACATGCGGCACGACCTGGATCGTCGCGCCCAGATAATCGCCGCGACGCTCACGCGACAGGACATTGGTATAGATGCGGCCTGTCGTTATATTATCCTGTTTATTCGTGGTAACCCCGGCGAAACGCTCGTAATGGCCCAGGTCCAGATCGGTTTCAGCGCCGTCATCGGTGACGAAAACCTCGCCATGCTGGGTCGGGCTCATCGTGCCGGGATCGACATTCAGATAGGGATCCAGCTTGCGCAAACGCACCGAATAGCCATGCGCCTGCAAAACGGCGCCCAATGCTGCGGTGGCAAGGCCCTTCCCAAGGGAAGAAACCACGCCGCCGGTGATAAAGATGTACCGGGTCATTATTTGCTTAGAGGAACGCTTGGGGCCTGTTTCGGGGCATCGGGTGCAGGAACTGCTGCTTTATCGGTCGCCGCTGGTGTTGTGCCCGCTTCATCCAGAATAGAGGCAGCGCGCGGCTTGTTATGCCCGCCGATCAGGGCCAAAGCCAAGGAGGTAATGATGAACAATGCCGCCAATACCGCTGTGGTGCGGGTCAGGATATTCGCCTGGCCGCGCACATTGGCCCCAGCCATCGTATTGCTGGCGCCCAAACCGCCAAGAGAACTGTTTTCCGGCGGCTGCAGCAAAACAACACCGACAATTGCCAAAGCCAGAATGACGTGGATGACAAGGATGACCATTTCCATTTTTTATTCCTTCTAAATTAAGCCGCCTGAATCAGGCCGCTTGGGCGATTGCCCAGAATTCTTTTTCATCAAGGCTGGCACCGCCAACCAGGACGCCGTCGACATTCGGCGTGGCCAGAATCTCGGGGGCATTTGCCGCCTTGACCGATCCGCCATACAGAATAGCCACTTGTTCCGCGCGGTCAACCGCCTTGGCCAGCGCAGAGCGGATAAATGCATGCATGGCACGAACATCTTCGGGCGTAGCGGTTTTGCCCGTACCGATGGCCCAGACGGGTTCATAGGCCACGACGAATTCGCCCGAAGCAGGCAGTGATTCTGCGATTTGTTGGCCGACCACCTCGTTCTGGCGTCCGGCATTGCGGTCTTCTTCGACCTCGCCAACGCAGATAATGGGAATCAGGCCGTTTTTAATGGCGTTTTCCGCCTTGGACTTGATCAGGACATTGTCTTCGCGGTGATACTGGCGGCGCTCGGAATGGCCGATCAGGGCATAGGCCGCCCCGGCCTCTTTCAGCATATTGGCCGACAGATTGCCGGTAAACGCGCCTTTATCCTGTTCATGCACGTCCTGGGCGCCCAGTTTCACGGCGGAACCCTTGATCGCATCGGCGACATCGGTCAGCCAGACGGAGGGCGGGCACAGGATCAATTCATATTTGTCATTGGCTTGCGCGGCTTTTTCAGCCAGATTGCGGGCCAGGTTCCCGGCGTCGTTGCGGCCCAGATTCATTTTCCAGTTGCCGGCGATCAGTTTTTTCATCGTTTTCTCCATCTTGTATGCCGTCCTTGTACCAAGCTTGCCTCGGGATATCAACACCGCTATGCTGCCGCCAAAGATTTGCAATCCTAGAGACCTTCAGGGAATTTTATGAGCCAGACCCTTACGCAAAAGATCATCATCCGCACAATACTTGGCATCGTGCTGCTTTCGGCCGGGATGGCCCTTGTCTTTACCGGCAATTCCAGCACGCTGAACAGCGGCGAAACAAACCAGGAAATCGCCAGAATCGGCGGCAAATCGGTTAACGCCGTGGAATTCAGCCGCATCTATGCCCGCGCCTTGGAGCAAAACGGCCTGCAGGACAGCATGGCCCGCCAGATGGGTGTCCCCGCCATGATCCTGCAGCGCGAGATCGAGCGCCAGATCCTGGCCCAGTCGGCCCAGAAAATGGGCATCCGCATCGACAATAAATATGTGGCCACCCAGCTGAAACAGCAATTGAACAACGTCACCGTTTCCGGCACTCCCCAGGAAAAACTCCAGCTTGTTTTATCCCAGCAGAAAATGAGCGAAAGCGAATTGGTCGAATTGCTCCGCAGCGATTTTGCTATCAACCTCCTGGCAAGCTCGGTCGCCACCGGCGATCTGAACGTGCCACCAACCCTGGTCGCCTCCTCCTATCGCGCCGAAAAAGAACAGCGCAGTGCTGATATCATTCCCATCACGCAGGCCAATATTAAAAAGACGCCGGTGAATGAAACCGACGCCAAAGCCTTTTTTGAAGAAAACAAGGAAAA
>JAQGJA010000128.1 GCA_028290805.1 Alphaproteobacteria bacterium | reverse complement strand
CGGGTCCTGATTCAATCTTCGCCGCCTCTTTTGATTGAAGAAACATCTCTTCAAGGGCTTCATCCTGTCCGGGTAAAAAGCGGCGGCAATCCGCGGTCGGATTATTGCGGGCGAATTCTTCCTGGGTCAGGGCGATATCGCCATGCTGCGGCAAAAGCGTTTTCTCAGCTTCCTGGATCGCAGCAGAAATGCTTTCGAAATCCTGTTCGTTATAATTGATATATTTATTGGAAAAGCGCAGCGGAAAGGAAGCATCTGTAGGCAACAACTCATAGCCGAATTTATTGTTCAACATATATTGGGTCGCCATGTCGATCATTTTGAGGTCAAGCAAAGCAAGCTGGCGTTGCTCCTCGGTTTCCAGTTCCGGCAAACCCTGGATGATCTGCGCTTCGTTCAAGACCGAAATAAGGCTTTCTGCAAATTCATCCGCGCCATATTTCTGGCTGGTGACCGGGTCTAAAAGGGAGTTATGCAGCAATTGTGGCATTTCCATCATGACGAAATTGCTGATGCGGCCAAGCGGCCTGGTGTCATCGATGACAGTTTTTTTAGAAGGAAAAGTTTTCATGGCGGTTCTTTCAGATATGATTCAGCGGGCTTGTTAAAAGCCGGAATAGAACAAATTGTAAATTTAAGGAATCAGAAAAGGATGCGCTTAAGCGCGCCACCAGAAGCGGGCAACCAGGGAATCAGAAATGGTGCGGCTGTTTTTCATTAAGGCAACGTTAACATGGAAAATCGGATCTGGCAATAAATAATTTCTTCATGCCAAATTTGCCTCAAATTAACACTTCTATGAGACTGTGGGGCATCTTCCGCCTTTGAGGTTCCCTTATGTCCCTGCCCGAATTCAGCCGTATTTCCAAGGAAATCGCTTTGGCTTTTCACGACGTGCTGCTCGAACCTGCGGCCTCTTCTGTCGGGCAGAAAGAGATTTCGCTGGCCTCGTTCTTTAGCAAAACGATCCCCCTGAATGCGCCTTTTGCCGCCTGTACCAGCCACAAGGATCTGGCGATTCTGCTGGCCCAATCGGGCGGGATCGGCATCGTGCCGTGCGACACCACCATCAGCCGCCAGACCGAAGTGGTGCGCAAGGTGAAATCATACCAGTCGCGCATCGTCCGCAATGTCATTACGGCTGCGCCCGAAACCTCGATCGCCGAGATGCTGGAATATAAAACGCGCTATGACCTCAGCGTCATTCCGGTGCTGGAAAGCGGCACGCGCGTTTTGGCCGGGTTTTTGATTCTGGACGACAAGATTTCCTATGACGATCCCGATAAAACCGTGGCACATTTCATGTCGGATGCGCCGTTTACCACCATCAAAGAAGACGCCGATATCAGCGAAGCCTATAAAATAATGGCGGAAACCGGCGTCACGCATGTTGCCATGGTCGATGAGGCCGGGCGCTGCACCGGGCTGGTGACCAAGGAAGACAAGGACAAGGCGGAAAAATCGCCCCTTGCGACGATGGACCGCAATGGCTGCTTGCGCGTAGCCGCTGCGGTCTGCACGGGCGAAGAACATTTCGACCGCGTCAATGCCCTGATCGATGCCGGGGTCGATGCGATAGTTGTCGACATGGTGCACGGGCACAGCAAAAAAGTATTGGATATGGTCAGCTTTATCCGCCGCCAGCGCAGCGGCAATGTCGATGTCATCGCAGGCAACATCGCCACCTCCGAAGCGGCATTCGCCCTGATGGATGCAGGCGCAACCGGCATCAAGGTCGGCATCCATAAAGGCGCTGTTTCCGTCCCGCAACTGACGGCCATTATCCAGGTCGCCGAAGCCTGCCTCATGCGCGGCATCCCCGTTATCGCCGATGGCGGCATTTTCTCGGGCAGCGACGCGGTCAAAGCCTTTGCCGCCGGCACAACATCCATGATGATCGATGCCGATGAAAAAGAAATCGAAGCGCAGATCAAGGCCTTATCCGCCGACCTCTCCGCCGCCATGGAATATACGGGCTGCTGCACATTGCGCGAGTTTAATACAAGGCCGCGGTTTATTCGGGTTTCAAAATAAATACTCTTGCGCTTCTTTTCACTGTTTTCCTTTTGTAACCCCGTTGAATAACGGGTTAGGCAGGGGATACGATGTCAGAACTTTACAGGGAAGGTCATATGACAAAGCTCAGCCGCGAAGAATATCTCGCCTCATTAGCAACCAAGGTGACCGCCGCAGGTGTTTTGTTCTTTAACGAGCAAGGCGAAATCCTCGTTCTGCAGCCTTCCTATAAAGAAGCCCGCGAAATACCCGGCGGCATGGTCGAAGGATTGGAATCTCCCAGACAAGCGGCCAAACGGGAAACATTGGAAGAGATAGGCCTGGACGTCGAAATCGGCCGCCTGCTTTGCATCGACAATAAACGGATAGCAGAGCACGTGGACAGCTATCAAATGATCTTTGACGGCGGCGTTTTATCCGTGGATCAGATCGCGGCCATCACACCCTGCCCCAAAGAAATCGCGCATTATTCCTTTTTGCCAGAGGCTGAGGCTTTGGTTTTCCTGGGCGAGGTTAAAACGCAACGCATTAAAATGGCATTACACGCCAAGGCGGAAAATACGACGTATTATTTGGAAAATGGGCGGACGGTTTAAGATGCCAGTCATCCCTCCCTCCACTTCACGGGCGGAGTGAAACGCAGACTTGGCATCTCCGCAAAGGCCACGGCCGGGAAAAGGCCTAGGCGTTATACTTCGTCGCCGCTTCCAGCTTGAGCTGCAGTAATACGCGCTCGTTTTCCAAGTGCTCGACCGCGTGGCGCTCGACCTCGACCGATAATTTGCCTTCGATGCGGTCCAAATCCTGTTGCAGCTTTTCCGCGACGAGTTTTGCCATCGGGATGATATGCGGGGTCAGGACGGTGCAATGCTCGTTGCCGATATCGGCCAGGCCGCCGGTGATGAAATAATGGCTGGTGCTGCCGTTAGCATGCATGACTGAAACGACGCCGTTGCGCAACCCGGCCAGCAAAAGCGTATGCCCGCCCAGCACCATGAAATCCCCTTTTTCACCGGGCAGCATGACGCGCTGTTCCAGCGAGGAAACTTCCGTTTTTTCCGGGGCGACCAGTTCGAAACGGAACTGGCGCTGGTTGACCAGGATGCCTTCGGCCATTAGGCGGCCTCGGCCAGGATTTTATTGCCTTTTTCAACGGCGGCTTCGATATTGCCGACCATGTAAAAAGCATTTTCCGGCAGATGGTCATACTCCCCGGCGACGATGCCTTTAAAGCCGGCGATGGTTTCTTCCAGCGGCACGAAAACGCCCGGGGAACCGGTAAAGACTTCGGCGACGAAGAAAGGCTGGGAAAGGAAACGCTGGATCTTGCGGGCGCGGGCGACGACCAGCTTGTCTTCTTCACTGAGTTCGTCCATCCCCAGAATGGCAATGATATCCTGCAGCGATTTATACGTCTGCAGCACGCTTTGCACGTCGCGGGCGACTTTGTAATGCTCTTCGCCGACGATGCGCGGGTCAAGCACGCGCGAGTTGGAATCCAACGGATCGACCGCAGGGTAAATCCCCATTTCGGAAATCTTGCGGTTCAAAACCGTCGATGCATCCAAATGGGCAAAAGAGGCAGCAGGCGCAGGATCGGTCAAATCATCCGCCGGCACGTAAATCGCCTGGACCGAGGTGATCGAGCCCTTATCGGTCGAGGTAATGCGTTCCTGGAGACCGCCCATTTCGGTGGCCAGCGTCGGCTGGTAACCCACGGCGGATGGAATGCGGCCCAACAGTGCGGAAACTTCGGAACCGGCCTGGGTGAAACGGAAGATGTTATCGACGAAGAACAAGACGTCCTGGCCTTCCTGGTCGCGGAAATATTCGGCCATGGTCAAACCGGTCAAAGCGACGCGGGCGCGGGCACCCGGCGGCTCGTTCATCTGGCCGTAAACCAGGGCGGCTTTGGAATTCTGGCTGTCGCCGGGGGTGATGACGCCCGATTCCATCATTTCGTGGTACAGATCGTTCCCTTCGCGGGTACGCTCGCCGACACCGGCGAATACGGACACGCCGCTGTGGAATTTGGCGATGTTGTTGATCAGCTCCATAATCAGAACAGTCTTGCCCACACCGGCACCGCCGAACAGACCGATCTTGCCGCCTTTAAGATAGGGCGCCAAAAGGTCGATAACCTTGATCCCGGTGCTGAGAATGGCCGCTTCGGTTGATTGTTCCGTGAAAGTCGGCGCAGAACGGTGGATCGAGGAACGTTGTTGGGTCGCGGCCATTTGGGGCAGACCGTCAATGGTTTCGCCGATAACGTTGAAAATGCGGCCCAATGTTTCAGGGCCGACCGGTACGGAAATGGCAGCGCCGGTATCGGTCACGGGCGTGCCGCGTGAAAGACCGTCGGTGGAATCCATGGCGATGGCGCGGATATCGTTATTGCCCAAATGCTGGGCGACTTCCAGGACAAGGGTGCGGTCGCCGATTTGCAAGGTCAAGGCATTCTGGATCGCAGGCAGTTTATCGCCTTCAAAGCTGACATCGACGACAGCGCCCAGGACCTGGGTCACGGTGCCGGTATCAGAATTTTGTGTTTGTAGGGCTTGGGCTTGAGCGGGCATTCTTAACTCCTTAAATTAGATTAGGCACTGGCTTCGACGCCAGAAACAATTTCGGTCATTTCTTTGGTAATATAAGCCTGGCGGGCGCGGTTATATTGCAGGCTGAGGCCGTTGATCATATCACCGGCATTGCGCGTCGCATTATCCATCGCCGTCATCTTGGCGGCCTGTTCGCCCGCGCCGACTTCTAAGAGAACACTGTAAAGCTGGGCCGCAATCTGTTGCGGAATAAGCCTTTTCAGCAAAGTCATGGCATCGGGCTCGAAGCTGTAATAGCCCTCGGCTACCTCGTTGAAGCTGCTATGCACCGCTTCGTCCTGGCGCTTCATTTTCTCGACCAGGCGG
>JAQGJA010000202.1 GCA_028290805.1 Alphaproteobacteria bacterium | reverse complement strand
TGAGTCGTCGATCTGCGCAGATATCGTTACCGAGCTTTCGACTTCCTTCTTCTCAAACTGGGCAATCTTTGCGTTCAGCTCAGCGATCTCGGCGCGGGTCTCCGGCGTCATCGCCTGATCACCACGCACCCACCCAGGACGGGGGTTGTTCTTGATCAGATGCATGAGACCGCGGGTGACTTTCGACCCGAGGTCCTCGGCGTTTGACCAGTCACGCGTCATTTTGAGCTGGACCTTATTACGGAACTCTGCGAGCTTGGCCGCGGCCTTGTCGTCCTTGTCGGTCTTGCCCACCGGGATTGCGTCAGGTTCGGCCGGCACGAAGCCCATCACCGGGATTCCGAGCTCGATAGCGTAGTCGTACTCCTTCTCGGTGTAGCTGACGCCCTCCTCAGTCACCGAGCCGTACCGGCCGCCTAGGATCACCAAGTAGTAATCGCTTTGCTCGATGACACCCTTAATCAGCGTCCATTGGTCCGTGTTTCCTGCGGGGAACAGCTCCATGCCCGCCGGGAGGCAGTCCATCTCCAGCAGCGCCTGCATGACCTCGCGACGTTCGTCGATGAGGTCCGTGAAGGTCGAGCTGATGAACACCTGGTAGCGCCTTTCCATGCTGCCAATGGTAGTCGGGAACGCTGACACCACGGATTGACCAGCGCATCCTGTGATTTCTCGCGAGGTCCTTGCTGCCCTCTCCACCTATGAACTGCGTGCAAAGTGGCACGTCGCGACAAGCTCGACGCCGCCGCGGACGACAAGCAGGGCTACGCGAGGTTGGCCGAGGCAAGAGCGCCCATTACCAGGTTGACTTGCACTTGCTGAACGTGACGCTACCCGGGCCCGTAGTCCGGCTCATGCCAACTGGGCCGAACCCGGCCGTGGCAGGATTGGCCCATGGACGTTCTCGCGCTGATCATCTCGGCCCTTTCGCTGATCGTGGCTGCCGTCGGGGCGATTCTGGCGAACCGGCGCGCGAAGGAAGCTGTGGCAGAGTCCCGCAATGCAGCAGCTGATGCCCGCAAGGCCGCACTGGATGCGCGGTGGCTGGCACCTCAGGAAGCGGTGCAGCGCCTGATTGGATTCGACCCCACGGGGGGAGCCAGTAGGCGATCGGCTGGCGAACCTGCGAATCATGTCGATCGCTCTCGTCGACCAGCTGGACGGCTGGGACGGCATCGACTCCTGGCTGGAGGCCGAGCGCACGTTGGGCTCGACGATAGGCCGGCAGGTGATGGAAACCGCCAAGCCTGGTGACACCGTCGACCAACGTGTGAAGAATCTCGATCCTCTGATGAGCGGGCTCATGCCCTGAGCAGCAATCTCCGCCATTTCCGATCGATCGGACACGACGCGGGTCTCCTTGGCAAGTTACAGGCCAACGCCAAAGAGCATGTCAAAGCCCTCCATGCGCGCCATGGCTGGGATATGCCTCCTTCCAGCAACCCGCGGCTGCGGCCGCTGGACTAGGTATTCGCGTCTCGCAGCCAGAGGTTGGTATGCGGGGCGACGCCGTCGGGCTTGCACGCCGCGGCAGTCCTCGCCTACCGAACCCGGGCGACGACGGCGCGACTGCTCAGCGGGACGACCAACATTGATTGCTCGAACCGGAATCTCGGCGATGGCCGTAGACCGCCCACCAGGGTCCACCTCATCGACGGCTAGCGACTCTGCAGGCGCGTGCAGTTACTGGCTGCAGTGCAGGCGTTCGAGCCCTCGTACAGCCCAAATTCACCAGACGTACCAAAGTGACGTAATGCGGTGGAGTCCGGTTAAACATCTAGCGTTCTTGCGCTGTGCAACAGGAGCGAGGGCGAGGATCAGATCAGAGATACTGCCTCAGCCAGTCGGGCATGCTCGTGTCGTCAACTCCCCAGGAATCCTGGAGCGTCTCGTCTTCCTGCCAGGTGTTCTCATTGCCATCGAAGAACTTCTGCCGGTGGCACTTGTACTTGACGACGGTGTCCCCTTCGAGCCTGTACTCGTTCCAGTAGTAGTTCTGCTTCCCGTGGCCGTTCCACTCCTGGGTTGTGTAGATCGTCGTCATGAGGCCTGAGTGTAGCAAGGGCGGTGAGACTTGCCGCTCCGCCCCCAGGCATCGCCATCCTTACAGCCCTGCCTCGCTCAGAAGTCTTGTCAGATCCTTGTCGGATCGACTCTCCATCAATGACGAAGGCCCTGGAACCCTTGATTTCTCAGGGGGTTCCAGGGCCTTCGCTCTGGCGGTGACGGTGGGATTTGAACCCATTTCATCATCCCCGCAGTTTCGCGGAAAGTCCTGAAAAACCCTGGTATTCCAGCTAAGCGGGGGGCTTTTGGTCACACTCTCCAACAGTTGAAAACGTCACTTCACAGCGATTCCTTTGCCAATTCTTTGCCAATGAACTGATCGGGGCAGGTGGAGTTCGCCCGGCACGGGGTCCGGGTGAACAGGCTTGAGCTCTTTTGAAGCTCACGTCACCGGGTCTTCCCCGTTCTATCTAAATCAAGCGGACGCTCTACCACCTGAGCTACAGAGCCATGAAGTGGCTCCGGAGGGGCTCGAACCCTTGTTAGCGGCCATGAAAAACTGCCCATAGGCGGCCACGAAAGTGCCCACTGACGGCCAGTAAAACTGCCCGACGGTGGCCATGAGATCTGCCCACTTCCTTACTGAACCGACCGTGCCTTAAGCGGCGGGAGCCTCTCCCTGGGGTTTGATGACGGTGTCTAAGCGCACCAAGCGAACCAGGAAGAGGCCCTGTATGAAGTCTGACGGAGAAATCATGGAAATTCTTGCTGCCTACGATCTGACCGGATCGTTGCGCGCCACCGCGGAGCT
>JAQGJA010000100.1 GCA_028290805.1 Alphaproteobacteria bacterium | reverse complement strand
AATCATTGATGCCAACGATTTCCACTTCCGGGTGGTTCATCACCGCGGCGCGAAACACCAGGCGGCCGATACGGCCAAATCCGTTAATACCAACGCGAATAGTCATTGTGTGAGTCCTTTTGTTAAGTGATGCACAGAAGATAACGCGATTATGGCCTGGAACAAGTATTTTGTGATTGACATATGAATAATATTGGCTTTATCTGACTTAAGGATAAATAATGTCAGATATCTTCTATAATAACTTGGTTTCGCACCATCAAACCGGCGCGCCACTTCCTTTTGGCGAAGCCTCCTATTGGGCGACTAAATTTTTCAGGCAGGGCGACCATTACGCTTTTCCCCGTGATGCAACTTTTAAAAGCCGCATGAAAAAAGGGATTGAAAATCATGATCCGCTTTCCCAGATAGCTAAAAAGACCAAAAAATATGAATATTTGCCCGAACCAATCGAATCATATACGGACGCCATTTATGATCACGGCAGACATGAAAAATCATCTGTTGTAAAACAAATGATCTGGGCCGGGCTGGACATGTTTTCCAAGGACCCAGTCGAGGAAACCTGTATTATAGCGGAATTAAGCGGACTGAATTACAAACAGGTTGTGGCCGTATACGATATCCTGCAGGAACCCCAAGTCGTCGATACGATAAAAAAGCCTTCGGTTCTTACGCAGATAAAAGACAGCTTTTTTGCTCTCACAGCCCGTGGTGCGTTACAGGAGGAAGCAAAAACCCGGCTGCACGCAAGCGCACAGATGCTGAAACTTATTTCCTAAGGCTGAGTCAAATATTATAAGCGTGTTTTCCGCCCGTCATCGGCACAGGGCAGCCGGTCGTCGTCGGCAGGCTGAGAGGCAATCCAAGCAGAGAACGCACGGCTAGATAGGCAAAGCCTTCCGCCTCCATCGCATCGCCGTTCCAGCCCAGATCGTCGACCGAAGTCACGGGAATACCCAGTTTCTGCGCCAAACGCTGCATCAGGTAACCGTTTTTTCGTCCGCCGCCCGTGACATGCACCAAAAGCGGCTTTTGCGGGAAATGAGCAAAGGACTGGGCAATACTGTCCACCGTAAAAGCCGAGAGGGTCGCCGCGCCATCCGGAGTATTCAAGCCGGCATAAATATCGGTAATAAAATCATTGCGGTCCAGTGATTTGGGCACTGGGGCAGCAAAATAAGGATGGGACAATAATCGCCGTAACAAAGCTTCATCCACCTGTCCGGTGGCGGCCATCTTTCCATCGGCATCATAAGCCTGTCCGGTTTTTTCCAGCATCCAGTCATCGATCATGGCATTGCCGGGCCCGGTATCAAAGGCCAGCACATCGTCTTCGCCCGCGCCGATCCAGGTGACATTGCCCACGCCGCCGATATTGAGAATAACGCAAGGCAGCGCAAGCCCGGCCGATTTCACGCGCACGCGGTGATAAAGCGGCAAAAACGGCGCGCCCTGCCCGCCCGCAGCCACATCCGCGCTGCGGAAATCATAAACGACCTGCATGCCGGAGGCATCGGCAAGCGCCTGGCCGTCGCCGATCTGCCAGGTTTTGCGGTTGGCCGGATCATGAAAAATCGTCTGGCCATGAAAGCCGACCAGATCCGCCTTATGGCCGAAATCCTGCACCGCTTTGATATGCGCCTCTGTGACCAGTTTTTCCGCTTCTTTCACGCGGCCATCTGGATCGGAAGAGAGGCCGAAACATTGCCGCACTTTCCGGCGCAATTCGGCATCGTACTCATAGGATTTAAAATCCAGCGCCTCGGCAAAAGAAACGCCATCCGTGCGCAGCAGTGCGACATCGATGCCATCCAAGGAAGTGCCGGACATGAGTCCGATGGCGGTATAGATTTTCATTCGTTCCATCCTTCAAAATTACCAGCTTCCGCTCTTGTTTTCCGCTGTGCATCCTGTCGCGCTTTAATTCTGTCCGCCACAATTTTTATACTGGGATGCATATAAGGATCATAAGCATAGGGAGGCTCAAAATAACTATCTGGCGGAGCTAACTGAATTTCAAAAGGAGGATAAAAACAAAATTTATGACCGAAACGCGTTTCATAGCCGACGAACACGTCAACGGGTTGCGATATATGTTGAAATGAGGAACGACGCGTAATCAAACTAATGATGTCTTTCAAATAAATTTTTTCTTTTTCTTTGTTTTTTTCCACAAGGAGATAATCTCCGCAATCATAAACCGCATCCATAAGATTATATGAAGACAATCCTACTTTAAATATAATATATGCTAAGCCAAAACCTAGGAACGAAAAGCATACGATATCATTGTCCATTAATTCCCCTTGTAACATAAATTTAATTGCCGTTACGACAGCCGCCATAATAATCACATTTGGAATTTGTTTGATGAAAATCGTTCTTCCCGAAGATGATATTTTTCTGCAAGAATCATTTATCATTTAAGTTCCTTTTTATCTCTGCAACGATATTCTCCACCGTCAAACCGAAATGCGCGTAAACCTCTTGATATGGCGCGGATTCGCCGAATGTTTCGACGCCGAAGAACAGGCCGTTTTCGCCCATGATGCCTTCCCAGCCCTGGCGGATGCCAGCTTCAATGACGATGCGCCTGCCACTGCCCAGGACGGCTGTGCGATAGGCAAAAGGCTGAGCCATGAACAATTCGCGCGAGGGCATCGAGACGACTTGGGAGGTGATATTTTTTTCGAGCAAGGCTTCGTGCACGGCGACGGCCAAGGCGACTTCTGAACCGGTGGCGATCAGGACAACCCCCTCACCCCTACCCTCTCCCGCAAGGGGAGAGGGGGAAGATCGCAGCACATAGCCGCCAAGGGCGCAGAGATTCTTTTCGCCAGATTCCATGCGCAGTAACGGCAAATTCTGCCGTGAGAGCGCCAAGACCGTGGGGCCATGCTTCTGCGCCACCGCCAATTGCCAGCATTCCGCCGTTTCGATGGCGTCGCAAGGGCGCAGGAATTGCAGATTTGGAATGGCTCGCAATGCGGCAAAATGTTCGACCGGCTGGTGCGTTGGGCCGTCTTCGCCCAAGCCGATGGAATCATGCGTCATCACATGAATGGCGCGTTGTTTCATCAAAGCCGCAAGACGCAGGGCAGGACGGGCGTAATCGCTGAACTGCAGAAATGTACCGCTATAGGCAATGAAACCGCCATACAACCCCAGGCCGTTCATGATACAGGCCATGCCGAATTCGCGCACGCCGTAACGGATATAGCGCCCGGAAAAATTCGCCGCCGTCACATCCGTCATCGTCGTCGTACGCGTATTATTCGAAGGCGTCAGATCCGCCGAACCGCCGATGAGGTTTTCAATGGCGGGCACCAGTTTTTCCAACACGTCGCCGGATGATTTGCGCGTCGCCTGGTTGGGCTTTTTCGTCAGGAATTCCTGTTTCAGATTTTGGATGGAAAATTCCATTTTCGCCACATCTTTATTCTCCAGAAACGCCGTCAATTCTGCACTATCACGCTTGGCCCAGGCCGCCGAAAGTGAGGCGCCTTTTTGCCCGATCATGCGCCAGGCCGTCAATATTTCTTCGTGAATTTCAAAAGGCAGATGCGTCCATTCCAGATATTTACGCGTCGCTTCAACCTCAATCGCGCCCAAAGGCGAGCCATGCACGTGATGCGTTTTCGCCTTGCCCGGGGAACCGTAACCGATCTGCGTCCTGCAGATGATCATGGTGGGACGATCCGCATTTTGCGCCATCGCCAGGGCGGTGTGAATCTGCGCCGGATCATGCCCGTCCACTGTATCGACATTCCAGCCATAGGCCAGGAAACGCGCCTCGGTATTTTCGCTGAAACTCAGTGAAGTCGGGCCATCAATCTGGATATCATTGCTGTCATACAGTAC
>JAQGJA010000088.1 GCA_028290805.1 Alphaproteobacteria bacterium | reverse complement strand
ACCAGCGCCTCCGCCAAGGCCAGGTCGGAAGCCGTGCTCGCCCCCTCGGCGCAGCGGATCGTGAACGAGAACCAGCTCGACGCCGGCGCCATTCCCGGCAGCGGCAAGGACGGCCGGATCACCAAGGGCGACGCGCTCGCCGCCCTGGACGCCCGCGCCAAGGCGCCGCCGCCGGCCCCGGCGCCCCAGGCCCCGCGAGAGATGCATGAGCGCGAGGAGCGGGTCCGCATGACCCGCCTGCGCCAGACCATCGCGCGCCGGCTGAAAGAAGCCCAGAACACCGCCGCCATGCTGACGACCTTCAACGAGGTTGACATGTCCGCCGTGATGGCGCTGCGCAACACCTATAAAGAAGGCTTCGAGAAGAAACATAAATCCCGCCTGGGCTTCATGTCCTTCTTCGTTAAAGCCGCCGTCAAGGCTTTGCGCGAATTTCCCGCCGTCAATGCGGAAATCGATGGCGAGGAACTGGTCTATAAAAATTTCTATGATATTGGCGTCGCCGTTTCCACACCGACCGGCTTGGTCGTTCCAGTCCTGCGTGATGCGGATAAAATGGGCTTTGCCGATATTGAAAACACCATCGCCGATTTCGGCAAGCGCGCCGGTGACGGCAAGCTGGGCATGGCCGAAATGCAGGGCGGCACATTCACCATCACCAATGGCGGCGTGTTCGGTTCGCTGATGTCCACGCCCATCTTGAACGCCCCGCAATCGGGGATTTTGGGCATGCATTCCATCAAGGAACGCCCCATCGCCGTCAATGGCCAGGTCGTCATCCGCCCGATGATGTATATCGCGCTTTCCTATGACCACCGGGTCGTCGATGGCCGCGAAGCCGTCAGCTTCCTGGTGCGGATCAAGGATGCAATTGAAGATCCACAGCGTTTGTTGTTGGATGTTTAATATGACCGAACAAAAATTCGATATCGTCGTCATCGGCGGCGGCCCCGGCGGCTATGTGCATGCAATCAAGGCAGCGCAACTGGGCATGAAAGTTGCCGTGGTTGAAAAAAACACATCGCTTGGCGGAACCTGCCTGAATGTCGGCTGCATTCCGTCCAAGGCTTTGCTGACGGCGACGCATGATGTGCAGAAAACGAAACATGATTTCGACACATTCGGCATCGAATTATCGGGCGTGAATGTGAACCTGCAAAAGATGATGAAATTTAAACAGGATGTCGTCACAGCCAATACCAAAGGCGTCGATTTCCTGTTCAAGAAAAACAAGATCGAACGGATCAAAGGCGTCGGCGCATTGAAAGATGCCGGCACCGTGACCGTCATTGATGACGGCAAGACGAGTGAGATCGCAGCAAAATATATCGTGATCGCCACCGGTTCTGCCTCGATCGATATTCCAAATGTGCCCGTGGATGAAAAACGCATTGTCACCTCTACCGGCGCTCTGGAACTGGAAAAAATTCCCGCCACCATGATCGTCATTGGCGGCGGCGTTATCGGCCTGGAGATGGCCTCGGTCTGGAGCCGCCTTGGCACAAAAGTCACCATCGTTGAATATCTGGATCGCATCCTGCCTGGGATGGATAACGAGGTATCGAAAGAGATGCTCAAATTATTGACCAAGCAGGGTCTCGAATTCAAATTCGCCACCAAGGTCACTGGCGCAAAAGTGGAAGGCAGCGGGGTCACGCTGACGGCGGAACCTGCCGCGGGCGGTGCAGCCGAAATATTGAACGCGGAAATTGTGCTGGTCGCCATCGGGCGCAAACCCTATACCGACGGCCTTAACCTGGATGCGGTCGGGGTCAAGCGCGACGAGCGCGGGCGCATTCTGGTCGACCAACATTTTGAAACCAATATCGAAGGCGTCTACGCCATCGGCGACGTTATTCCCGGCCCCATGCTGGCGCATAAAGCCGAGGATGAAGGGTTTATCCTGGCCGAAATGCTGGCCGGACAAACGGGCCATATCGATTACAACCTGGTCCCGGGCGTCGTCTATACCTTCCCGGAAGCCGCCAGTATCGGCCAGACGGAAGAGCAATTGAAAAAAGCAGGTATTGAATACAAAGCCGGCAAGTTCCCAATGATGGCCAATGGCCGCGCCCGTTCGATCAATGCCACGGAAGGTTTCGTAAAAATCCTGGCCGATGCCAAAACGGACAAAGTCCTGGGCGCGCATATCGTTGCCGCCGAAGCAGGCACATTGATTCACGAAGTCGCCGTATTAATGGAATTCGGCGGTTCTTCCGAAGATCTGGCCAGAACATGCCATGCGCATCCGACTTTGAATGAAGCCGTACGTGAAGCGGCTTTGGCGACCTTTGCATTGCCGTTGCATATTTAACAACCCTTTTTTCCAGCACAGGCTGGGAAAGCAGAGAAACCAGTCCTACTTATCTTCATCCCCTGGCGGGACATACGGCACATAGGGCGGTTGCTGTTGTTGGGGCGGGAAATTCTGCTGTGGCCCTTGGCCTGGGAAAACGCCGGGTGGATAAGCGGCCTGGGGATATACCATCTGCTGGTTGTTAGGCACACCACCGGGCAGTGGGGCATAACCCTGTTGCTGTTGTGGCGATACACCGGACCAGGCGACCCCGCCCATGCCGGGACCGGCGGGGCCGAGTGAGGGTCCGCGCGGACCAACGGGCGCTTTGGCGGGCATGCGCAATTGCAATCCTTCCAATAATTTCAGGGCGACGGCGCTGGGGTTCAAATTGCCGCTTTGTTGTTCGTCGACGACTTTTTGCAGGAATTTGTTTTGCTGCTCGATATTCATTTTAAGGAAAACAGGATTATCCGTAATCCCGAATAATTGGCCCAAGGCTTCATTGGCATCTTTAATCACCGCCATATCCTCGGCACCGTCAGCGGATTCTTCGATAAAGCCTGCGACCTTGTCGAAATTGTCCCATTCGATCTCATCCTTGGCCACTATGGAAACCTGGCCCAATATCATGCCGCTTAATAAATTCTGACCCGGAGGCGTTATAATCATGGATAATACGCCGTCATGCGGTGCATGTACGTATACCGCAAATTGCCTGCCAACCAGTTCGACGATGGGCTCGTTCAGCACCATGGTGTCGCCAACCATCTTTAGCCAGCGGCTGACGGTCAGGACGCTTTCCCCAGCCGGTAGCTGGGGGGCAAGGATATCGACTTTACGGGCCATTATAATCCCTCACTTTGATAGACAAGGCGGCTTAAACGCTGGACGATGACCGAAAGCAGCGACAGATCCAGCACGCCCATACGTTCCATATCCTTGATGACGGAATCCACCGCGTCAAGAGCGCCGTTGCGGCGTTCCAGCCATACCAGTACATTTTCCGCCAATTCCCCTGCACTCAGGAACTGCATGGTCAAATCGGTGCCCATCGTTTGCAGTTGGTCTTTCAGCGTTTCAATCGCTTCCTGGGCCCAGGCGGTATCCGCAGGCATGGCCTCGACCGCCGCCGAAACGGTGGCCAGATGCAAACGCTCATTCAGGACGAAATAGATTTTTGCAACCTGGTCCGAGGCCGTCTTGGACATCTGGGTCAAATAAACCACATCGCATCCGGCCAGCAATAAAGGCAGCAACAGGAAACGCTGGCGCGTTTCATTGCTGATGAAATCATACTGGTCCAGTTGTTGTTGCTTTACCGCGATCTGATCCTTGATGCCTTTCGGCACGATATCGGGCAGGATAGCCTGTAAATTCAGCAACTGCTCACGGTAACGCGGCACCAGCGCATCAAAGGATAGTTCATGCGCATGATGCTGCAGGAACCATTTCACGGCCTGTTCCATCACATCGACCAATTCCTGATAAAGGCCCATCTGCAGATCGGCGGGCAATTTATTGTCTAAACGGTCGATTTCAGACCAGAGGAAACGTAGATCAAATACCGAGCGCGCAATCAGCCAGGCGCGTGTCACCTGCTCCACCGTAAACCCGGCGCGCGACATTTCGCCAGAGACGAAAACGGAACCCATGCGGTTAACGATGACATTGGCCAGTTCCGTGGCAATAATCTCGCGCTTCAATTTATGGCCTGGAATATCGCTGCCGAATTTTTGTTGCAGCAAATCCGGGAAATATTCCACCAATTGGTGGTTCATTTCCGGATCATCGGCAATTGAAGATGCAATCAACATGTTAAAGAGGCTGATCTTGCCATAGGCTAAAAGAACGCAAAGCTCAGGCCGGGTCAGGCCCTGGTGGCGCTGGACCAGTTGCTGCAAACGGTCGTCATCCGGCAATCCTTCCAGGCGGCGGTCCAGGATGCCCTGGCGTTCCAATTGGCGCATGAAATCGATCTGCGCGGCAAGGTCTTCGGGTCCGCGGCGTTCCTGCAACGACAGAGCCAATGATTGATTGTAATTATTGCTCAGGACATGCGCGGCGACTTCATTCGTCATTTCCTCCAGCAATGTATTGCGCTGTTCCAGCGGCAATTTCCCGGCATTGACCATGGGTTGCAACAGGATCTTGATGTTGACCTCGTGGTCCGAAGTATCGACACCGCCTGAATTATCAATGAAATCCGTATCGACCCGTCCGCCATGCGTGGCAAATTCCACACGCGCGGCCTGAGTCATAGCCAGGTTTGCGCCCTCGCCCAATACTTTGCAGCGCAGTTCATCCGCATTGATGCGGATCATGTCGTTGCCTTTATCGCCGACCTGTTCATGGCTTTGGGCCGAGGCTTTGAGATAAGTGCCGATGCCGCCGAAATACAGCAATTCGACACGGGCACGCAAAATCGCCTGCATCAATTCGCTTGGCGTCACGCGCTGTTTATCGATATCCAGTGCCGTACAGATTTCCGGCGTCAGGCTAAGGGATTTATCCTGGCGGTTGAAAATCGCACCGCCCGTTGACAACAGCGCCGCATTATAATCCATCCAGGACGAAGCCGGTTTTTCAAACAAACGCTTGCGTTCGGCAAAGCTTGCCGCCGGATCCGGATTGGGATCGACGAAAATATGGCGGTGGTCGAAAGCGGCGATCAGTTTGGTTTTTTCAGACAACAACAATCCATTACCGAACACATCGCCGCTCATATCGCCGACACCGGCTACGGTGAATTCCTGAGACTGGATATCTTTGCCCATCTCGCGGAAATGGCGTTTGATGCATTCCCATGCCCCGCGCGCTGTAATGCCGATTTCCTTGTGGTCATAGCCTTGCGATCCGCCGGATGCAAAGGCGTCCCCGAGCCAGAAATTATGGCTGAGCGAAATCTCGTTGGCGATATTGGAAAAGCTGGCCGTGCCTTTATCAGCGGCAACGACCAGATAGGGATCATCCTCAT
>JAQGJA010000078.1 GCA_028290805.1 Alphaproteobacteria bacterium | reverse complement strand
CGGGTCGCGCAAAAGATAAGCCCCGGGCTTCCCCTCGATCTCCTGGACCGTATCGGGGGTGATGGCGATCTTGATCACGCCGCCGGGAATGTCCAGCGTATATTGCGGGATGCAGATGCCGGAAACCTGGGCTCTCACCCCGTTCATCAGCACCATGCCGCGTTCCAGGGGAAAGCGGAAATGGCTGGTGCCGGCGGTAAGATCGGGATGATGCAGGTAATACGGCTTGACCCGGTTTATCATCATCGTTTCAAAGAGTTCCGCCAAAGTCTCAACCTTATCGTTGATGCCTTTCAGCAGGACCGATTGCCCCAGTAAGACAATGCTGCTATTGGCAAGACGGGCCAGCGCGGTACTTACCTCGGCCGTAATTTCACGCGGGTGGTTGGCATGGATCGCCATGATCACAGGCTTGGTCCCGCCCAAGGCTACCAGCATCTCGTCATTGATTTTCCCAGGTGATACGACGGGAACCCGCGTATGAAAGCGGATCCAGCGTATATGGGGTATGGCCTTTAGGCGCCGCATCAGCGCCGCCAGTTTTTTGGGCGACAGCATCAAAGGGTCGCCGCCTGTTAAGATAACTTCATTGATCTCGGTGTGGCCTTCAATGTAAGTCAGCGCCTGCTCGACATCTTCCTGGGTGATGGTGTCGCCATCGGGGCCGACCATATCGCGGCGGAAACAGAAACGGCAGTAAACGGCGCAGATATTGGTGGGTTTCAGCAAGACGCGGTTTTGATGCCGGTGGACCAGGGCTTTGACTGGGGAATGATCGTAATCGTTGATCGGATCGAATAATTCCTGGGGCAGGATTATCTGTTCCAGCGCGCTTGGCACAAATTGCAGTGCAATCGGGTCATCTGGATCGCCAGGCACGATCAGCCCCGCCATTTCCGGCGTGATGGCGACGGGCATGTCAACCGTATGAAAATGCTGTTTTCCGCTTCTCATTATTCTTATTGGCTCTCGCTCAGATTTCTTGTTTCTTCCAGGCGCCGTTTTCCTGTTGTTTCCAATAGGTCAGGACCAGTTCCGGCTGTTCCTTCAACTGGCCCCACAAGCTGCGCGCCCTTTGTAGCCTTGTCTTGTTTTCATTGTCAAACATCAGGCAGACCAGCTCAAAATTCTCGATAGGCGGCATTTCCGCTTCTTCCAGGATAACCGCCATCGAAGCGATGTTGGGCGCGTCATCCCGGCTGCTGATCCAAACCGGCTGCCTTTCAGGGAATTTGTCGCCATCCATCCCATGCGGCAGGAAACTTTCCGGTTTAAAGCGCCACAGCCAGTCGTCGTAATATTTCACCCGCTCCTCATCCGGCAATTTAAGCAGGATTTTCATGCCCCGTTCCAAAGCCTTGCCCAGGATTTCCGGCACGGCCTTGGCCGTGGTGTCCTGGAGCAGATGGTAAAAACGGATTTCGGTCATTTCTTAAGGTTAACATGGCCTGTAACCCCTACCAAGCAGGAATTGTAATCCCGACGAAAGAGTGATTACAACAAGAGCGCAGAGTTTAACGCTGGAATTCCCCCCATTAACCCGCTAAAACGGCATCATGCTTCTCCTTCCCCGCTATCTTTTGAAAACCACGATGATCACGACCGTGCTCATCAGTATCGTGCTGACGCTGATCATCTGGCTGACCCAAACCTTGCGCCTGTTGGATTTCGTTATCAATGGCGGCGCGCCCATGAGCCTGTTCAGCGCCATGCTGTTTTTGACCATCCCGCGCTTTTTCGAGGTCATTTTGCCGCTCAGCCTGGCTTTGGGAATATTGTATTCCTTAAACAAGTTCAGCGCCGATTCCGAACTCGTCGTGATGCAAAACAGCGGCCTCAGCCCCTTGCGCCTGAGCCAGGGAATCTTGCTTTTCTCGGCGGGCGTCGCCGTCTTTATCTTGGTCCTGGCCGGCTGGCTGACGCCCCTGGCCAACCGCAAGCTGGACGCTTTGCGCAGCGTCGTAAGATCCGAATATAGCATGGGGCTCTTGCGCCCCGGCATTTTCAATGCGGTCAGCGACGATACCACCGTTTACATCGCCCAGCGAACAAATCTCAAGGATCTGCGCGGCGTTTTTATTCATTTTAATAAGCGTGGCGAAGTACCCACGACCATCACGGCCGAACGCGGCGGGCTGGTGATGCAGAACGGCAAGCCGATCGTGATTGTGCTGGACGGCACGCGCCAGCAATTCAATCCCAAGACCGGAGCAGTGGAAACCCTTAAATTCGAGCAATATAACCTGGATCTTTCCTCACTGACCAAAAGCATCGAAAGCCTGCAGCTGGACCCCAATGACCGCACTGTTTCAGAATTATGGTCGGCACCGCAATCCCCGCGTGACGATATTGAATCCCGCCGCCTCAGCGCAGAATTCCACACACGGCTGGCCCGGCCCTTTTTGACATTGGCCTTTGCCCTGATCAGCACCGTGCCTTTTTTGATCGGACGGTTTAACCGGCGCGGTCAAAATGTGCGGATCGGCATAATCGTCGGGATCCTGTTGGGGATCCAGGGAATTCATCTGGCCTCGTCCTCTCTTGCCTCCAATTCCGTACTGGGTCTGGTCTTGCTGTATGCGGTGCCCTGGCTTTTGATCATCGGCTATCTGGCCTTTTTGATCAGCCAGAACCAATACCGCATGCTTTTGCCTTTTACACGGAGGTCCGTTTTATGAGCCTGTCCGTGTCGCCCATCCTGTCGCGCTATATCGGCAAGCGCTTTTTACTGTCATTCGGCGTGATCTATGGCGGCTTGCTGGGGGTGATCTTCCTGGTCGATTCCATTGAATTGCTGCGCGCTTTGGCTAAATACGACAGGCTTTCCCTTACCCGCCTGATTGGCATGACGGTGCTGAAATTGCCCGAAGTAGGGCTGGACCTGATGCCGTTTGCCGTGCTGATCGCCGCCGTGTTCACATTTTGGCGGCTGACGCGGACCTCGGAACTGGTGGTGGTGCGGGCAACGGGCGTTTCGGCCTGGCAGTTTTTATTTGCCCCGATTGTGATCGGCCTTTTGCTGGCCATTATTAAAATGACTCTGCTCAACCCAATTGGCGCTGCGATGATTTCGCGCTTTGAACATCTGGAGGCACGCTATTTCACCGCCAGCGCGAGCATCGTCAATATCTCGCATAGCGGATTGTGGCTGCGCCAGAAGATCACCGATAAACAGGTTGCCATACTCCATGCCGACAACGTAAAATTGCCGGAATGGAGCCTGACCCCGGTCACCGCCTTTTTCTTTGACGAGAAAAACATCCTGACCTATCGCATCGACGGCAAAAGCGCGATGCTGGATCAAGGGCAGTGGAAATTCCATGAAGCCTGGGTCAATCAGCTGCATAAAGGGTCTGCCGACCGCAAGCCCGTTTTTTACAAGCAGTTGAACCTGCCCACCGCCATAACCATCCAGGATATCGTCAACCGCTTCACCTCGCCGCGCACCATTGCCTTTTGGAACCTGCCCGAATACGCCAATATCATGAAGGCGACAGGTTTCGAGGCCAATCCGCTCTGGGCCCGCTTTTATTCCCTGCTGGCCGAGCCTTTTCTGAATACCGCGCTGATCATTATTGCGGCAGCTCTGGCCCTGCGTTCGCCGCGGATGCAGAATGGCTGGTGGCTGGTATTGAGTACGATCGCGATTGGCTTTATCATCTTTTTCCTGGGGGATTTTCTCGAAGCCCTTGGGGTCTCGGATAAAATGCCCTTGACGATTGCGGCTTTCGTTCCGGCGACAGTCAGTCTTTTAATGGGCCTTACCGCCCTTCTTTACCTTGAAGATGGTTAAATCATGAAATATGTACTCGCTCTTTTTCTTTTGCTGGCCGGGCCTGCCTTTGCGCAGAACGGAATGGGTATTGCCGCCGTCGTCAATAATGACGTCATCACCACACGCGATGTGCAAGGGCGT
>JAQGJA010000183.1 GCA_028290805.1 Alphaproteobacteria bacterium | reverse complement strand
AGAGAGGATTTCAGAAAATGTCAGCAAGAAACAGAGCAGGTCGCAAAAGTTATGAGACGAAACTTCAACGGTTTGAAACTATCAGAAATTTCGCGCAGGCAATGGCTGAAAAAAAGTGGAAATACGACGCCGCCACGACCAAAGCAATGATTATCGAGCGCACAGCAAACGGCAAAACCGAAGTCATCACCTTCTCGCAAGCTTACGGCGAGCTGTCGATGTGGCTGAACGTGACGTTCGCCAACATCAGCGAATCGGGCTTGTCCGACATGCTCGCCGAAACGTTTATGCAGAAAGCGGCGATCCACACGCGCAAGGCGGTCTACCGCCTCTGGGTCAAACCGGCTGTAGATGCGGCGGCAGTCGAAAAAGAAGAAGCGGGCACTTCCGCCGACCGGTTGCGCCTCGCCGCAAATCAGGCATTAGCCGAAAAGCTGATTTTCGACGACGAAGAAAACGGTGCTCGCTGGTGGAACGCTTTTTTGAAAGCCGAAGTCGAAATCAAGGAAAACAAATCAATCGAGTTCGAGAGCGGGGTTTTAACGCTCACGTCGCGCGGAAGCGGTCACATTTACATCGTCACGAAAGACGGGTGCTCGACGAACTGCAAAGCCGGCTCGGGCGTGGATTACCACAAAGCGATACACGCGATCTTTTCGAAAGCAGTCGAACTAGAAACGGCGCATATTTGCCATCTTTGCGGCGAATCGACCGAAACCGGTTCGAACCACCGGGATTGCGAATTAGGCATTGTTCCTGCGCTCGGCGCGGAAATGGAGCGATTGAAAGCGGCGGCATAAACCGCTTTTGAAACAGGCTTGATTATTCAACGAGCATACAAATAATTTTATGAACGTTCACCAATTTCCCGGCAAAATTACTTCCGAAGCGACGGTTGCCGACATCGTTTTCGATGCGCTGACGCGAGACAAGCTCGACCGGCTCGACGCGGCGCTCGCGAGCGTCGAAAAGCTGGAAAGACAGCTCGATACGGTTATCGCCAAGCTCGGCACTTTGAGCGCGCCCGAACGTCTTTCCTATTCGGAAGAAGAAGCGGCGGCTGAGCTCGGAATGAAGGTTGCGACTTTGCAGGCGAAACGCCGAAGCGGTCGGATCGGCGCGACCTGCATCGCCGCGAAATGGCGCTACACGCCGCAGGATTTGACCGAATACCTAAACAAATCACGGGTTAAACCGAGAAAGTAAGGAATAGCTTCACCTTTTCGCCCGGCGGAAAACCGTAAGGACATATTCCGACAGAAAAATTGTCCGTTTTGCAGCAAACAGGCTTAACCCCCCCAAAAGTAGGATTTTTATGGCATTTTCACCATTTTCACAAATACGCGAAAAAATCGCCGGAATCGTTTCGCCGGAAATCGTCGAACAGCGAAACGAGCTGGAACGGCAAGCCAACACCGATGTTTTAACGGAGCTGCCGAATCGCCGGGCGTTCGACCGCGCCGAACCGAAGGCGCGCCGCGACGGTCTTGCTTTTATCCTTTTCGACGCGAACAACTTCGGGCTTGTCAACAAACAATGCGGACATAAAAAAGGCGACGAAGTTTTGCAGCGATACGCCGACGTGATTGCAAATGTTGCTCACAATTTCAAAGCCCGCGCGTTCCGGTACGGCGGCGATGAGTTCGTGGTTGTTTGCCCGCATCGATTTGCTTTCAAAGTGAAAGACGCGATCGAGTTTCGCGCCCGCGCCGTAGATTTCGGCAATTTCGTCGTTTCGCTTTCGGGCGAGGTCGGCTGGTCTGTAGAAGATGCAGATAAGCGTTTGCAGGCTCGTAAACAAGCGAAAAAGAGGGTCGGATGAACGATACCGAGCGGGGAAAACAAAATTTATTAAAAATGCTCAAGTTTCACGCTCAAGCAGAAGCTTTGAGCGACGGCGAGCTGATCGATCAATGCGTCGAACATCTTGACGACGTTTGTTCGATCGGAGATTACCCCGAAGCGCTGTTTAACGAACTTTTAGAGCGTTTTCAAAAAGCGATAAAGCTCGACATCACGCCGGGCGGAGTTTGTCTGGGCGGCTTGATCGATGCCGAAGAATGGCAAGAGGAATTTATCAGCGATGACAATTTATAAATTAACCGAAATCACAGCCGAGCTTACCTTAAAAGGCTACTGGGACGATTCCGATTTAACTATCGACCGGCTGCTGATCGAAAACCATAAGTGTCCGAAATGCAAATGCCGTTTGGTTTATAAAGGCTTTTCGAATCCAGTCGAATACATCGCTTTCGGGGTCTGTCGGTCGTGCGATTACGCGCGTAAATTTTGGACTGAGAAATCGGTTTTGCGCCAAGCGAAAAGCAATTTATCGAAACGGAAAATGCGGAAAACCGAAAAAGCAGTGAATTAAATGGATTAGCCGCCGCACGCGATTAAATCAAGGATTTGCGGCAAAAGAATCCTCCAAAGTGAGGATATTTTGAAAAGAATTAAAAGCTTTGGCTCAAACGAGAGCCGAACGGTAAAGACGAAGATACCGCCGAACGCTTCGCAGACATACTTTTAATAATAATCGACTTAAAAAGTTGGGGCGGCG
>JAQGJA010000097.1 GCA_028290805.1 Alphaproteobacteria bacterium | reverse complement strand
TCCATCATCCATTTTTCGGTCGATTTGACGTGCCTGAATGGGGGAAATTGGATTGCCGCCATTGGGATCATAAGCCGTGCCCCCGCCTGTCAGCTTGTTCGTCATGACCAGCCACAATCCTTCCCTGGTATTGGGCACATGTTGTCCGTAAACAATCATAAAACCGCCGCCAATTTTTGCTGCGGGGTGTGTTTGGCCCATTATGGGATTGGATATATCGGCATTTGGCTGTACCCCTGAAATAAGATGCGTTAGGGCAAGTTCTTTCCAAAAAACGGATGTTTCTCGATCAGGCGTACCTGCTCCTGTTTGAAGATCCATCAGACCCAGTCCTACTTTGCGGGTGGCAACAACCCCGTTTGAATCACCATTAAAACAAAAATTTGTTCCGCTACATCCAGGAATGCGCGCTGTCGCATTTGCCATGTCGCCAGGCGTTTGGCTGTATACATCACGGAAAGTTGTAACAGCGCCTTCATAAGCAAGAACCTGTTGTACGGTTGTTGCAATCCGAGCGTTATTCATCAATTCCTGTCCGCGTAATATCCCACTAATCAAAAGCCCAATGATCATCAATACGATAGCCAATTCAACAAGAGTAAATCCATACTGAGAATAGGCCTTTTTTTCATTATCTTTCCACATAGTAGTTCCTTTATGTTAATAATATGTTTTAATTTAACAAATAAATCTTAATATTTATAAGCCTGAACGCGTTTCGTCCTTGCGCGTTGCGTCATCCGGCGATTGCAGCTTGGCCAGGACAAAGCTGGTATAGGAAGATAAGAGTGAACTGTCGGCACGTTTGCCGCTGCCTTCGGTATTGCCGCCGAAATTATTGACGCCGGATAACAGAGCCTCGAGCATCTGTCTTTCGCCCCAACTGACGGCCTGGGCGGTATCGGCCTGGCCGGACAGATCGACGGGCATGGTAAAGCCCTGCCCCGATGGCTTGATCATGGTCGAGGTGGAATATTTATTCATCGGACGGGATGCGGCTACCAGTGTAACGGGCTGGTCGCCTTCGGTCGAACCCATCTTGGCGGCAAAGAAATTATAGACTTCATCCAAGGATTTCTTGCGGCCGCTGGCGTCATAAAAGACATTCTTATTGGCACCTGCTGCAGCAGGGAAAAGATCGGCGGCGGGTTGCACGGCATTTTCCTGGCGGGCTTTGAGGAATTTGTCGGCACCGCCCAGACCCATGAAATGGGCCATATAAAGTTCGTTCTGGCCAACCTTGCCGCCCAGCGAATTTTGCAGATAGCTGGCATTATCCTTGGTCATGGCGGCGGTGATATTGGCGGCCACTTCCGGGTTTTCGCGCAGTTTCAGGATTTCCTGTTTGGTTGCGGCATCGCTTACCTTGCCGCCGGTTGAAATTTTGTCGGCCACATCGCCCAGGCCGAACTGGTCGCCATAGGTTTTAACGGCCTGCAGCCAGGTTGAATCGATAAACTGAAACAATCCGGTGGCCGAGGAGCTGCCCGCTTTGGCGGATGGGTCAAAGCTGCTTTCCTGTTTCGCCTTGTTCATCATGTATTCAAAGCTGACCCCGGTACGCGCGCTGGCGTTCTTGATCGCCTGCACGACATTGTTGCTGGCGCCAGACCAGCGCTGCAGAAGATTGACGGGGTTGAGGCTTGCGGCCATGGGGTCCTTGAAAGATTTGGTGGTTCTCTGCTGGAAGACTTTGCAAAACCCGTGCCAAGTCTCCATTAGACGTTCTTAAACAATTGATTGCAAATAGCCTGCCAGTTTGCGGCGTGGCGTGTGGCCAGATACCAGGCCTTGTGCTGGGCCGGATTTTCCAGGGAAAGTTTCTCGCGGCTGTCGATATCGGCGGCATGGCCGCCCAAGGCCTTGATCAGCGCGAAACCGGCACCCAAATCCCAGATTTTTGCGCGGCCGAATGCGGCAAAATCTGCCGTACCTTCCAGCAGCGCGGCAAATTTAATCGCCGCACACGAGGATGGAGCAATGGCATGAAAAGCCTGTGCGTTATGTTGCATCGGCGTTCGGGCCGGGCCAAAGGAATTGTAATTGAGCAACCCGCTCATCTCTTCAAGCGGTGTGTTTTTGACAGCCGGGGTCAATGCCTCGCCATTGCGGAACACACCTTCCTCGCCGCCGCCGGAAAACATCACGTCGCTGACTGACAAATAAACCCACCCATAAACTGGTCGGTGCGAAGGCAGATGCCACAAGGCCAGCATCGTGCCGAAATCATCATTCTGATAAGCAAAATTATGTGTGCCATCGATCGGGTCCAAGATCCAAACCCATTCGCCCGTTCTATCAAAAGGCGTGGTCCAGTGCGTTTCTTCTTCGCCCAGAAAACCGCTTTCAGGCAGCAGATCATGCAATTTTCCCTGCAGGAAATTTTGGGCGTCGTGGTCGATTTTTGTAACGATGCTGTGATCGGTTTTTTGAAAGATCAATTCGTCGGCGATTTGTTCGTAATAGGCAGGCAGGATGATTTGGCGTGTGGCTTCGCGGATAAGATTTTGCACCGCGTGATCCAGTTGTTTGAAAATCCCCGTCACGCGGCTTTGGTGCCGAAAGAATGGTTGAACTGACCCAGTTTGGACGGGCTGATCTGGATGGTCAGAGTAATCAGGCTGTCCTGGTCCTTGCGGTCCAGGATTTGAGTATGGCGATACAGCCAGGCCAGTTTTTCACCCTCGGCCGTGGACAGGCGCAGGATTTTGACGATGTCGCGATCAGCCAGCAAGGCATCGATCCGCTGGAGCAATTCGGGCATCCCCTCGCCCGTCAGCGCTGAAGTAGCAATCGCAAGCGGTGTCTGTTTACCGGCATTGGCGATGGCGGTTTCTTTTTGTTCGCCCTCTAAAAGATCGATCTTATTCCAGACTTCCCAGACCGGCGTGGTTTTATCCAGTTCCATCCGCTCCAGCGTGGTCAGCACGTCGCTGCGCTCGGCATCGGTATAGGGCGCAGAAATGTCGCGGACATGCAGGATAACATCGGCATGCACGGTTTCTTCCAGCGTGGC
>JAQGJA010000197.1 GCA_028290805.1 Alphaproteobacteria bacterium | reverse complement strand
ACTATGCTTCCGAGCCTGAGAACACATATGCGCGAAGTGTGATCCTGGGCGCGCCTGCAACGGGTAAGACGATGCGGGCGCTGGGCGGGATGACGAGCCATATATGGGATATTGCGATCTCACCGGGAGGTGATCGCCTTGCCGCCTGTGCGCAAGACGGCACCCTGCGCACCTGGGCAGTGCCCTCCGGGCGCCACCTGGCCGTCGGAAAGTTGCCTGGCACCGCGCTCAAATGCCTGTCTTGGAGCCCGGATGGTCGCACGATAGCCACAGGTGACTTCGCCTTCGGCGTCACCACCTGGGACGCCGCCACGCTCCGCCGCACCGGTCATGCTGCGCTGCCGATTGGCGAACGCATGCACCTGGGTATCAACCAGGTGGCCTTCACGGCCAACAGCAAGCGATTGATCAGCCTGACGGACGACGAGTTCTTCGTGACGTGGACACTGCCCGGGCTGCAAAAGGTCCGCGAGTTCCCTAGTTACCCGACCGCGCAGTTCGCCACGGATGGACGGACTCTCGTCCACCTCAGCGAGCGCCCATGGAAGACGGGGACTGACCGCAGCATGGCGGTTTGGGACCTCCAGACCGGGCGATCGCGTGTGATGTGGCCTACTGTGGAGCCCTTCGCGCTTTGGCGTAGCATCGGACATGTCGTCGGCGTGACTGACGACAACCGAATCGCCGTCGCGCGCGTGTCCGACGGCAAGGTCCTGGCGCGTGGTCCGAAAGTGCCAAACCCCGATGGCATGGTGTCGGCCGTGGCTGTCAGCCCGGACGGACGACGGATTGTGGCCGGAAATTGGAACTTTGGGGGGATTGGGATGTACGAGGTGCGGTAATCAATCCTGGTCAAGTCGCCGTGACTGCTTAGTCTTTAGCGGAAACTCGTTGACTCAGCGGCAATTCATGCCATCATGAGTCGTCCCTGTCGTGAAGCCAATGTTTTATCGAGCTGCTAGAGGTAAGCTACGGATGTTCAGCTTGCGCCATTGCTTGCTCACTCTACTATTCACGTCTCTGTTCTCAGTCTCTGCATGCCACCTTCCAGGCCAGTGGATTGGCTCATTCGGGCCGGGCGAACAACTCGTGAACTTTCGCGCAGCGGCGTCGGGCAAACGGGGCGTTCCGATTCCAGTCACCGTCTACTTCGTCGGCGGCAGCAGCTGCTACGTAGCCGATTGGGCGAGGGCCGACGTGGACTCGGAGCAACGAGTTGTAACCTTGAAGGGGGCGACCCGGTTCGACGGCGCCTTTTTGATGGGCGATTGTTTGAACGCGATCATGTATCTCAGCATTGTTACGCACTTCACTCCGCAGACAGCTGGAGCTTACACGATTAAAGCGAGTTTGAGGCCCTTGGAAAGCGCTTTTGAGAGTACTTACGGATCCGATCATCTGCGGCCAACCGTCACTGCGTCGATGACTGATAACCCACAGCCCATTGAATTCAGTCAGACTATCAATGTGACGGAATAAAGAGACCATCAAATTATGAAACCAGCCCACTATGCCGCAATATCTTTGAGTCTCGCGGCTTTGTCATGTCTTTCCGCATGTCTTTTTACGGGGCAGCGTATTGAAACTATGCGCCCTGAAGGTCCCTTGGCGAACTTTCGGAGCGAGTCAACCGGCAAACGGGGCGTGCCCATCACGGTTACGGTCCATTACGTTGCGAGCAGCGGTGCCATGCACCCTGGATGGGTCAGGGCCGATGTGGATGAAACGCTACAAGTGATCAGCGTTCGCGGGGCGACCAAGTACGTGGAGATCATTGGCGCCGCTTCGACTCAGATGTTTCACTACCCCAGCGCCAGCACGACGTTCACGCCGCAGAACGCGGGCATTTACACGCTCAAGGGCACCCTCAGCGTGGATACGGGCACCGAGGCCCAAACGGGAGGGTACGCCCATCTTTTGCCGACGGTGACAATAGAGAAATTCGGCGCCCCGCAGACGGTTGAGGTTTCGCAGCGCATCGAAATTACTGAATAGCCGCGCGATGGTTGGACGAGAGTTCGCCTCTAGTCTGTCTCTACCGCATCATCCCCGACATGAACTGCCACCTGGCCTCCGGGCTCGCCTCCACCGTGGCCGAGGCCTGGCGGATGTCCTGGTGCAGGGCCTCCAGGCGTTGGGTCACGGTGTGCAGCCAGTGTGAGTTCTTGAGCTGGTGATACAACTCGCCGGCCTGGCGCAAGGAGGCGGTCGCTGCGGCGCGATCGCCCGTCCCCGCGTGCAATTCCCCCAGTGCCAGGAGCGCATGGGCCTGCTCAATCAGGTTGTCTTGTTCGGGGCGCGACGCGATCGCCAGCGCCTCATTGAGGTAACGCTCGGCCAGCGGCCAGTCGGTCTGGACAATAGCCAGGCGCCCCAGCATCAGCGCGGCGCGGCCCTGCATATAGGGATTGCGCGCAGGGCCACTGGAAGCCAGCGTATGAACTTCCTGCGCAGCCAGGCGGGCCGGCCCGAAGGCGCGGCAGACGCGCGACAGCTCAGCCCGGACCAGCAGCGCCATCATCAACGAGAGCTGCATGCCGGTTTCGCGCGCGGTGGCTTCCAGCTTGGCCAGCTTGCCGGCGGCGCCCGCCCAGTCGCCCTCTTCCAGGGTGATCTGGGCTTCCAGCGCCAACAGGTGGTGCTTCGCCAGCATGTTCTGGCCGATGTGTGGATACGCCAGCGACAGGTCCACCTGAGCGCGGGCCTGTGCAAGCTCGCCGCGCTGCCAGAGCAGATAGGGCCGCAGCAGCAGCACCCACTGGTAAGGCGCCGCGCCGATTTTTCGACACTTCTGCA
>JAQGJA010000021.1 GCA_028290805.1 Alphaproteobacteria bacterium | reverse complement strand
AATGGCCCGCCGCACCCGAAAAGCACCACCCCGCAAAGCCGCGCCGAAACGCAAGGCGAAATCAAAATTCGGCTTGAAAAAAATGTTTAGAAACTGGAACTGGCAGCGTCTGTTTAAAATGGGTCTGGTCCTGGGGTTCTGGGGCGGCGTGGTGTTGGTTATAGCCATCGCCGCGCTTTCTTTCGGCCTGCCCAATATCAATAAAGCCGTCGATATGGAACAGCGCCCCAGCGTGATCATGCGCGATATTAACGGCGTGGAATTTGCCCGGCTGGGCGATATCCAGGGCGAAATTTTAAAGGTCGGGGAAATGTCCCCGCATCTGGTCAATGCGGTCATCGCCATCGAAGACCGCCGCTTTTACAAGCATCTTGGCGTCGATCCCTTTGGCCTGGCGCGCGCCATCTGGGTCAATATCCGCGGCAGCGGCTTGTCCCAGGGCGGCTCGACCATCACCCAGCAATTGGCTAAAAACCTGTTCCTTTCGCCCGAGCGTACCTTTACACGCAAGATAAAAGAGGCCTTGTTGGCTTTGTATCTCGAACGGCGTTACAGCAAAAATGAAATCCTGGCCGCTTATCTGAACCGCGCTTATTTCGGCGCGGGCGCTTATGGCGTGGATTCCGCCGCACGGGTTTATTTCAACAGTTCCGCGCGGCGATTGAACCTGGAGCAATCGGCGATGCTGGCCGGGTTGCTGAAAGGGCCGTCGCGTTATTCGCCCATGAACGATCCGAAACTGACCATGCAGCGCACGCGCACCGTTTTGATGGCGATGGTGGATGCAGGCTATTTGCGGCCCGGCGCGGAAAAAATGCAGATCACCCCCTTTGCCAAGCGCGATTACAATGTCGGCGGCAGCTATGATTTGCGTTATTACGCCGACTGGATCATGAGCCAGGTGGAATCTTATACAGGCAATTCGACCCAGGATCTGTTGATCGACACCACATTGGACCCAAAAATCCAATTAAGCGCGTCGCAAAAATTGCGCGACATTATTACGAAAGACGGGCCGAAACTGAATGCCCATCAGGCCGCTTTGGTCACGATGCAGCCCAATGGCGCGGTGGTTGCCATGGTCGGCGGGCGCGATTACGGCGAAAGCCAGTATAACCGCGCGACGCAATCCTTGCGCCAGCCGGGCTCCAGCTTCAAACCGTTTATTTATCTTGCTGCATTGGAAGCGGGCTATACGCCCCAGACGCAGGTTCTGGATGCGCCGGTGAAGATCGGAAAATATAAACCCGAGAATTACGACGGCAAATATCGCGGGACGGTGACATTACAGGACGCCGTGGCCAATTCCCTCAACACCGTTGCGGTGCGCACGCTGCAGGATGTGGGTATTTCCAAGGTTAAATCCATCGCCCAGCGCATGGGCATTACCGAAGATCTGACCAGCGACCTTAGCCTGGCGCTTGGCGCCAGCGATGTGCATGTATTGTCCATGGTCAGCGCTTATGCGACCTTGGCCAATCGCGGCCTGGCCTCGGAACCCTATGGCATCAAGATGATCCGCACGCCAAAGGGGAATATCCTGTACCAGCGCAAGCCCGTGCCGATGGCTGCCGTGTTAAGCGCCAATGCCGTGGCCAATATGAACAAGATGCTGCAGGCCGTCATTGTTTACGGCACCGGCCAGCGCGCCATGATCGACCGCCCGGCGGCGGGTAAAACCGGCACCAGTTCCAATTACCGCGATGCCTGGTTTTTAGGGTATACCAGCGATTACGTCACCGGCGTCTGGGTCGGCAATGACGATAATTCCCAGATGAAACGCGTTACGGGCGGCATGATCCCGGCGCGCATCTGGCACGATGTCATGCTGTCGGCCGAAAGCGGTTTGCCCATTCGCCCCTTGCCCACCGCATCCAGCATCGAGCCGGTGATCCTGCCCCCTGGCGCTCCATCGCAACAGGTGCCGGTGATGGACCAGCAGGAATCAGGCGGTAATATGTTCGACCGGTTGCTGGATAATATTATCGGCGACCACGGCCAGCCTGCGCCAGCATCAGGGCCGATACAGTGGGATAATTAGGATAAAAACTGTTCTCTTATAATCCGGTCTTCCAAAGACTGCCCCTGGTCGAACAGCAAACATATTTCCGTGCTGCGGTCTTCGAACACATCGACGCGGACGACATGCGCGGCTTCCTTTGAATCAGCGGCGGCATTTACGGGGCGTTTTTCCGGTTCCAGGATGGTAAAGCGCAACTTGGCGTCATGCGGCAAAAGCGCGCCGCGCCAACGGCGGGGACGGAACGGACAAACAGGCGTAAGGGCAAGAACCTCGGCACGGATCGGGATGATGGGCCCATGCGCCGATAAATTATAGGCCGTGCTGCCCGCAGGCGTCGCCAGCATGACGCCATCGCAGATCAGTTCGGCCAGGCGGTTGACGCCGTCCACCTCGATGCCGATCTTCGCGGCCTGGCGCGACGAACGCCACAGGGATACCTCATTGATGGCATGCGCCCGTGTGATTTCGCCTTCGATAGTTTCAGCTTCCATCAATAACGGGTTCAGCCTGACGCCGCTGGCTTTTGCCATGCGTTCCATGAGGAAATCGGGGGAATAATTATTCAGCAAAAACCCGACCGAGCCCAGATTCATGCCATAGATCGGCTTTTTCAGCGCCATGGTCTGGTGCATCACCTCCAGCATATGACCGTCGCCGCCAAGGGCTACGATCACATCGGCATTTTCGGGTGTGGTAGTTTTGTATTTCTGGGTAATTTCGCGGAACGCCCGATGCGCCAGCGGGGCATCGGCGGCAAAAACGGCGATTGATTCGGTATGTTTCGGCTGACAGGGCAAAGACATGGGTCAAGGATACCACAAAATATTTGCTGGCACCTAAAGAAAACCCCGGCTTCCGTTGCGGGAAACCGGGGTTAAGGCAGTCACGAAAGGTATCAGGCAGTCCGGTTTATGCCTTTGGCAAAGTTTTCCATCCTGGCGTTCAGAGGCTCAATCGTTTCTTTGACGAAACGGGCCGCGCCATGCGTGGCCTTATTGGCTTCGGTGACCAGGCGGTCAAAGCTTTGTTGCATATACTGGTTCTGCAGGGCGGCAACATCTTTCAAGCTGCGGCAGTTCAGAAGGTTCTGTGCGGCTTGCACAGTATCTTCCATCTGGCTCTGGATGAGGCCTGAAAAGGCCGCTCCCAGTCCATTGAACTTGTCATTGAAAGCGTTTACGCCATTGCTGAATTGTGACGAAGCAGCTTGAGCAAATCTATTATTTGCGGCCGTTCCGTCCTGTGGCTTTTTTCCAGTTGCGCCTTTTTTAGCAGGCTTGCGTGCCGCGCCTTTAGAAGCTGCGCCGCCTTTTTTGGCGGCTGCTTTTTTTGCGGGGCTGGCTTTTCTAACGGCGGATTTAGAACCAGAAGCCTTTTTCGGACGGCCGGCCGATTTCTTGGCGGTCGACTTTTTGGCAGCTGATTTTTTGGCTGTAGATTTTTTAGCGGCCGATTTTTTGGCGACCGATTTCTTGGCAGCGGCTTTTTTCGGAGCTGCTTTTTTAGCTACTGACTTTTTGGCAGTGGCTTTCTTAGCAGTGGATTTTTTGGCCGTTGCTTTTTTGGCGCCGGTTGCTTTCTTGGCAGCGCCTTTAGAAGAAGCCTTCTTCGCAGTCGCTTTCTTAGCGCCTGAAGCTTTGCCGCCGGCGGATTTGCCGGAAGAAGCTTTTTTAGCGGTGGATTTCTTGGCACCGGACGCTTTTGGGCGACCCGGACCTTTTTTCTTGGCAGACTGCTTTCCAGCAGATCCGGCAGCGGCTGATTCAATATTATCAGCCTGGTCGTTGTTTTGTTGGATCATAAATATCTCCTTGAGAGAGGTGAGGAATTAATTACCGCAATAAAAGCATATGCACAGTAAAAATTAAAAAACAAGTAAAAATTATAAGATCAATTCTTGTTTTGCATTTTCATTACAAAGGGCATAGAATAAAATGGAACGGCGATTATTTCCAAACATGCTTAATTACTGGGTCTTGCGTAATTAAACAAACTCTGGTGTAACATTGAAAGCAACAGAAAAGAAAATAACGAATGGATAATGCTGTGGCAAAAACAACACGCTTTTTTCAGTGTCTGATTTATTTTATCTGTGCAATTTCCCTGCTGTCCCACAACGATGCTTTTGCGCGTCCGCGCCGCACATCCGATGAATTCACCAGCAACCCGCGTTACGCCATGATCATGATGGATGCGCAAAGCGGCAAGATATTACAGGAACAAAATTCCACCCGCGCCCTTCCCCCGGCGTCGCTGACGAAAATGATGACCTTGTTCCTGACATTCGAAGCGATCCAGCAGCGCCGCCTTTCGATGGACTCCACCCTTGTCATCACGCGCAATGCGATGAACCAGTCGCCATCAAAACTGGGCCTGCGCCCCAATGAAAATATCAAGGTCAGCGAAGCGATCGGCGTATTGGTGACGCGTTCCGCCAACGATGTTGCCATGGCGCTGGCCGAAACCATCGGCGGCAGCGAAGGGCGCTTTATCGCCATGATGAACCAGCGCGCCCGCAGCCTTGGCATGAAAAGCAGCCAGTTTTATACGCCGTCCGGCCTGCCCCATGCGGGACAGACATCATCAGCCTATGACATGGCCATCCTCTCGCGCGCCTTGATGCAGTATTTCCCCAACCAGTATCATTACTTCGGCCTGGTCCGGTATAATTACCGGGGCCGCAATATCGAAACCCATAATAACCTGATGCGCCGCTTCAAGGGGATGGATGGCTTGAAAACCGGCTATACAGGGAAGTCAGGTTTCAACCTTGCGGCCTCTGCCGTGCGCAATAACCGCCGCATCATCGTTGTTGTGTTCGGCGGGCGCAGCGCGGCATCGCGCGATAACCAGGTTGCAAATCTGATGAACCAGGGCCTGGCTATGCTGGACAATAAGGAGATGACGACCCAGATTGCATCCAACACCACCACGACGATCCGCACGCCCACCGCCGTGGTAACGGAAACGGTAGTCAATACGCCTGCACCCCAAGCCCAAGCTGCCAGCCAGATTGCACCGATTGCGCCGGTGGCAAAAACGACGATACAAAGCCGCACCGATCTTGCTTCGGCGGATCGCGCGGGCTGGCGCCCTGATGGCGGCCAAATTCGGACATTGCAAATTCCGGCGGCAAAACAGGCCGCACCCGCAAATGCTGGGTCGATTTATCCAGTCGCTTATAATAATGCCGCAGCACCCGCCCAGGCAAAAAACTGGGGCATCCAGGTCGGCGCTTTCAGCAGCACCAGCCTGAGCCAACAGGTTTTGCAATCGGCCCAGATGCGCCTGAGATCAGCCTCTATCAATAGCGGCCAGGCGGTCACGGTCCCGTCGCAAACGCCGCAGGGCACCGTTTACCGCGCGCGTATTGTGGGCCTTAGCGCCACCGAGGCCAGCCGGGCCTGCCAGCTTCTTTCCGATTGCATGGCCTTTAACGCTCCGTAAGAGAGAACGGTGCTTTGAGGTAGTTTTCGCGCCATTCTTCGGCGCGTTTTGATCCTTGGGAAATTTCTTCCTGGGTCAAAGTAAGGCCCAGTTTCATCAAATTGTCGCGCGGCAGCATATAGCCGGTTTCGCCCGCCAGCTTGAACCATTTAAAGGCTTCGATTTTGTCCTTGTCCAAACCCAGGCCGTTATTCAGCGCCACGCCCAAAGCGTTCTGTCCAAAGGGGACACCTTCTTCAGCCAGAACTTTCAATATATCCACCGCTTCTTTATAAGAGGCCGGATTTTCCTTGCCTTTCAGGAATAATAATTCAGATGTTTTGATCCGCGCGGGAATATTGCCCTGTTGCGCCAGTGTGGTCAAAAACGCCGTATCCTCGGTTTTTTCTTTTGCGAGGGTTTTATGATATTCGTAAATGATGCTGTCGCGGAAATAGGCGATCTGCACATCATGGCGCAAAGGCTGGGGCGTACGTATATACCACAACGCGAAAATGCCAATGGCGGCACAAAAGCCAAGAAAGAAAAACAGGCGCAACAAGCGGGACATGAGACTTCCTTTATATAAGGTCAGGCTTCATGCTTGCCCTGCATTTCCTTATTTTCTGTTAAGGCCGCGCTTCCGATGTTTCTTCCCGGACGATGCGCAGCATATAATCGGCAAATTCCGGATCTTCGCCCTGGAGCATGGCGGGCAGCGCGGCGCGGAAATCGCGCCTGCGGCACCAGTGGCGGATATAATCTTCCCAAGACGCCCAAAGCCGGGACCGCTGTTTGTTCATATGGTCCTCATAAACCAGGATATAAGCGCGTTCCAACAGGGCGATCAGCACGTCATATAAAATACGCTTGCGCTCGCTTTGTTCCGGCGTCAGCGGCATATCCGGGTCATCGGGGCCGAAAT
>JAQGJA010000093.1 GCA_028290805.1 Alphaproteobacteria bacterium | reverse complement strand
TTGCTTGCAGTTTTGCAATGACAATTTCGCCTGCTGCCCCGGTTATCGTATTGGTCCACCCACAGATGGGAGAACACATCGGACTGTGCGCGCGTGCCATGCTGAATTGCGGGTTGACGGATTTACGTCTGGTGGCGCCGCGCGATGGCTGGCCCAGCGAGGTCGCAAGGGCGACGAGTTCGGGGGCGGTTGCGGTGATTGATGGGGCAAGGCTTTACCCCAGTCTGGCCAAAGCCGTGGCCGACCGGAAATTCGTGGTGGCGACGACGGCGCGGGGGCGGGATATGGCCAAGCCCATATTGGTGCCCGAGACAGCGGCCTCGGCCATGATCAAGATCGATGGGCAAAGCGGGGCAGATTCGGTTAGCGCACTTGTGTTCGGGCCGGAACGGACCGGGCTGACCAATGAGGATCTGACTTTTTGCGATGCCTTGTTAACCATTCCACTTAATCCGGATTATGCCTCCCTGAACATTGCCCAAGCGGTTTTACTGGTTTGTTATGAATGGCATAAGCAAACAGCCCTGGGCAAATCCTTAACGGAAATTAACCCCAGCCTGTATGACCAATTAGCGATTTCGGACCTGGATCTGGCAGATAAGGGCGAGATGGAAAACCTTCTCCTGCATCTGGAAGATGCCTTGCAGGAAAGCGGTTTCTTTACCGCGCAAGATCTCAAGCCGACGATCCTGCGCAATCTGCGCAACATGTTCCAACGCATGCGCCTGAGCCGCCAGGAGGCACGCAGTTTTCATGGCATGATTAAAGCCTTGCACGGCCGCGAGTGGAAGCGGCGTTCGTAATTGGATTGAGCGGAACTAAAGCCAGAGATAATCCCGCTTCCCCGGCGCAGGCCGGATCCATTAAGCCGCCTGACAACTGCCTAACATGGAGAATTGTCGTGCCGTTGAATGGAACCTGCGCCGGGGAAACGGATTAGTATTAAGATAGGCAATAAAAATCCCCGCCGAGGCGGGGATTTTTATTCTTCCTGTATGAAAGAGATAATTACTGGCGCAGGTCGATTTCGACGACGCGGTTGCCTTGTTCCTTGACGCCATCCGGGGTTGGAATCAGCGAGCGGGATTCGCCGACGGCTTCGACGATGCGCAGGCGGTCCTGGGCGATGCCAGCGGCGGCCATGCGGTTAAGGACGGCTTCGGCGCGGCGCTTGGACAGCTTCAGGTTGAAGTCATTCGGACCGGAACGGTCAGCATGGGCGCGCAGGGCGATCTTCAGCTGTTTGATGTCTTTGACGTCGCGGATGGCCTGGGCCAGAACCTGTTCGCCTTCTGGAGTGATGACGGCTTTGTCAAACACGAAAGGCACCAGATAGTATTCCTGGGGTGGCAGCGGCGCAGGGGCCGGGGCAACCGGGGCGGGGGCGGCGACCTTTACCTGGCCGAGTTCATAAGGCGATTTGGCTTCGGCGGCGGCAATGGATTGTTCGAATTTGCTTTTGCAGCCTTGCGCGTCTTCTGCGCGCTCGTCTTCAGTGGCTTCGATCCAGCAATCATAGGAAACCTGCGCAACGGCGACTTCGACCGGGGCCAGTTCGCGGGCGCCGCGTTCAAAGACGCGGTACAGGCGCTCGGCAGCGGCGACGAACACGCCCTGGTCTTGGGTGCTCAGCTTGCGGGTGACGACAGGGTCAACCTGGACGGCTGTGCGGGTCGAAGCCAGCAAAGCCTTGTGGTTGAATAATTCTGCGTCGGAACCGTCGCTGCCGAACAGCTTGTTGCGGGAATCAGAAAGTTTCTGGTACTCCGTGAACAATGTCTGGTGGAACTGGGTTCCAGCCGGTTTTTCATTGAAGGATGTATCCTCATCATAAATACCGTCAAACGGACCGGCATTTGCAGGAGCGGAGTAAACCAAGGGAAGGGAAGCAAATACAGCAAATGTTGCGCCGATTAATGTCCGACGTAAAAAGATGTTCATGTGTGACGCTCTTTAATGATGATAATGAAATAAAAACACTCCTTTTCCTACACGTAAAAGAAGGTGTTGAGCAAGGGTTTTTTCATGCTTTTGCGTATCGGGAGCATAAAGATTTCACCATAATCACCGGTAAAATTAACTATTTTGAAGGATCGGGGTGTCATTATGAATAAATAGTCCATGCCGGAGCCCGCGTCCTATGTCCTTTGCTGCCAAAACCGTTCGAAACTTTAAAATCCTGTTCCTTGCTACAACGCTGGCTTTGTCCGCTTTTGGCGTGCGCGATGCCCATGCGCTGACCCTGGCCGATGCAGCCAATGTGGCCCAAACGGCGCGGGTTTCGGCTTTTAACACCGTTGAAATGGTGGCTTACAACGCCAATGACCGCGTGCCGCAATGGAATCGCGCCAAAGCTGCTTTGGCCAAAGATTCGGCCAAATTACAAAACTGCCTCGACTCGGCCGAGGCCTGCGGCACTACCGCGATGCAGGGCTGGAGAACGATGGTCAAAAACCTTGCGAATCGCGATCAGATGACCCAGCTCAATATGGTCAACGCTTTTTTCAATCAATGGCAATACCGCAGCGACAGCGACGCCTATAGCGTCAGCGAATACTGGGCCAGCCCGCTGGAATTCATGGCCAATTCCGGCGATTGCGAAGATTACGCCATCGCCAAATACGCCACGCTGAAATTTTTGGGCTATAACGACACCCAGATGCGAATCGTCGCCCTGATCGATAATAACCGCGGCGGC
>JAQGJA010000157.1 GCA_028290805.1 Alphaproteobacteria bacterium | reverse complement strand
GGATTCGGGCATGGATACAGGCTGGGCCATTGCCGTTTCCATCACCGGCGGCGCGGCGGCTGCAGGCAAAGCGGACGGAGCGGCAGGCGTTGTTTCCGCCTCTACAAGCTTCATCGGCGCAGCGTCTTCTTTTGGTGCTTCAGCCGGTGGCATAGCGGCAGGAAGTTCGGAATTTTCCGGCATGGATGCTGCGGCCGGAGCAGCGGCAGGCGCATCCCACAAGACATTGCTTACGTCATTGGCAGGAGCGGGCACGGCACCGAGTGGCATTGGCGCGGCTTCGGACGGGACTGCTTCCGGGACTGCTTCCGGGACTGCTTGGGCAGGCTGTATTGGCAGCGCAGCTTCTGCTTTTGGCGCGGGCGCTGCGGCGGCCTGGTCGATAATCGCGGAAGAGGCTGCATTGACTGGAACCGGCGCGGCCATGGCCGGCACCGGTGCTTCGGCCTGGGCCGGGGTAGCAGGCATTGGGGCCGCAACCGTCGCACCGCTCAGCGGGCGGAATGCCACGACATTGGAAACGATCTCAAAGCTGAGGCGGTTGCCGCGGGCGATGCTGGCAATGATTTCTTTCCATGGGCGTCCGCCGCTCCAGGTGACGCGCATGCCGGGATCGATGGCCGGATCAAAGGAATAGCGGTAATTCGGCGGGACAATCTGTTGCAAAGCAAGGGCCAATGGGACCGAATTGCCAAAACCCTGGATGATGACATTGTCTTCTGCCGGTGTCAGGGCCGAGGCCATCGGCTCGAGCGGCGTTGCAGTTTCCGCAAGCGGAGCCGGAGCAGGCGCAGAGGCGACGTTGCGCACGGGTGCAGGCTCCGCTGCATCATCGGCAAAAGCTTCGGGGGCGACGCTGACGGGTGGCGCTACAGGGGCAGGCATTGGGCGGGCGGGCATTACAGGTGCAGCGATGGGGGCCACGGCAGGAGGAGCCGCCAGCGGCGCGGGGGCAATTTCAGCCGCTTCCGTTTTCGGCGCCGGCATGGCAGGGGCAGGTGTTGCAGCGACCGGCGGCACAAATTCGAAACCGGCTTTTACGCTTTGCGGTGCAAGGGCGGCAAGAACAAGGGCGGAAACAGAAGCAAGAAGGAATAAACGCATCGCGCGGCAACTTTCACGGGGCTAAAAAGTAAAACATGGTCCCATATTGAAGCCAAGCGACATATCATGCAAGGGGTTTTGCATTTTAAGCGTTAGATATTATCAAATAAAAGCAGCATCCTTACCGGGAATTACCCCAAATACGGCTTAATTTCCGCCACTGTCGCGAAAGTCGCGGTGATGGATTTTGCCCAAAGCAGGGCGGATTGGGCCGATGAACCATACGCGAATGCGGCGCATCGCCAGTGGCAGCGTAAGGCCGCGCCGCTCCAGAAGAAACAGGATGATCATCGCTGCCAAAAGTAATATAAACGTCCAAAGGCGAATATGCAGAAGGAAAATGGCCACAAAAATCCCGGCGCGGTAATCGACCGTGAAAAACCGTACGGGGCGTGCCGTGTTGCGCCAGTGATTATACGAGTTGAACATTCAATCCCCTTTAAATTTCCAGTTCGGCTTCTTCGCCGGTGCCCTTGGCCACAAGGTTATAGAATTTAGCTTCGATCAACCCTTCGTCAAAGGCCTCACGGGCGGATTTTACCAAAGGCTTGCCCTGTTCGCGCACGACCTTCAGCAATTCAATCGGCCAGGTTTCAAAGGACATGCCAAGGAATTTTTCGCGGATTTCATCGGTAAAAACCAGGTATTCGCGCAAGGCCTGGCGCCCGCCGCCGATTTTAGGCACCAGGATTTGCGTCACGATCATGCGCATTGTTTCCATCAGCGCATAGGCGCGCTCGGTCCTCTCCCCCGATTCAAACGCGGCAACCATGCGGCGGATCGTGGCGGCCACCCCGACCGTGTGCGCAGTGGAATAAACGGCGTGGCCCGTCTGGCCTGCTTCAATGGCTGCGGAAATGGTTTCGCGGTCACGGCTTTCGCCGACCAGGATGATATTGGGCTTGCGACGCAAAGCGTTACGCACCCCCGCTTCGAAATTTTTAAGGTGACGCGGGATTTCCGATTGCGAAACCAGCGATTTCTCACTGCCCACCAGATCATAGACGAATTCAATCGGTGCTTCATAAGTCAGCATTTTACCGCAGCCTTCGGGGCGTTCGATCAGCATGCGCATCCCGGCAGCAAGCAAAGTCGATTTCCCTGAACCGGTAGGACCCGTGATCAAAATAATCCCATCACGCGGGGCCCAGTTATCCATGATCGCCTGGTCGACTTTGAGATCGACCATTTTCGGCGGCACGTCGGGCAATACCCGCATCGTAATTTGTACTGCATCGCGGCCGCGGCTTAAAATAGGCGTGATATTGACGCGGAAACGCACGCGGGTGGCGCGGTCGGGGCGCACTTCGTAAGACAGATCGAGATCGATCCCCGAGGCCAGGCGGGCCATGGCATCCGCGCCATAAATTTTGCCCAGGAAAATCCCCATATCTGCGCCATCAATGGCGCGGCGCGTGGCGGGGCGCAAGGAGCCTGCAATGTCATTATAAATCGGGCGGTCCGTCTGGATTGAGATATCCGAGGTGCGCCGGGCAACGGACCACAGCAGAATGGCATCCACGTCTTTTTCCGTGAAGCGGTTCGGCTCTTCCGGCCAGGTATCGTCCAGATTCAGGTTCTCCGGCGGCTTGAAATACTCTTTGAGATGGCCTTCTTTTTTTTCACCATCAAGGGCGGGCGCCGGAAAGGAGGTCTCCTGGGGAGCAGGATTCGAGGGCGCAGGATTCGGCGGCGCGGGATTGGAAAGAGGTGTTTCTGGCACAGACATGAGGGCGATTCCCGTGTAAAGAGGGTTATTATTACGTACAGCAGTTCAAGAACAAGTTAAACCCCGTTTCAATATCAGAATTTTTCCTTATGCTTGCCTTCGGTGTAAAAATTGCGGGTATGCGCATAACACCATTAATTCCTAAAAAAGAGAAGGTAATGTCCATGCAGAATATACTTGCTTTTGTTGCCGTAATCCTGGCGCTTTAATAATGCTTCGATTAGTGTAACGACACTGCGTAATAGGGTGATACCAACACCCTGATACGCGAGCAGGCCGGACCATATCGCCGACTTGTTTTTATTATAGGGATATCTTCTTGATTGTCAAGAATTGAAGCGTGATTTCTTTGGTCTATGGCCCGTTCTGGATCGGCGGGTCCCATTCATCGGTCGCATGTTCCGGGCGCAGGGTGACCGGGGCGGTGATGCGGATGGCGCGATCGCCGACACGCATTTCGCTGGTGATCTTCTGTTGGCCGCTGCCTGCGGTAACCCGGTCGGTGACGCCGGTAATGCCGCGGTCTTCCAGCGTGGCATAAGGCATCGACACTTTGTTCTGGGTCAACAGGACGCGATAACGGACCATGCCTTCGAAATCGGCAGTCATGCGGTTCAGATCGGCCTGGAAGATTTCGTCGGCTTGGCGATAGCCTTCCTGCCAGCCCTGGGCAATCCATGTGCGCCAGGCTTTGCGTTCTTTTTCATTTTCCGGCAACAGGATATCGGGCGGCGGCAGGATTTCGCTCCAGACGCGGTCCAGATACTGGTGCCAGTTGCGCGGAGCCGAAACAATGCGGGCTTTGCGGGTGATGTGATAAATCGTATCGGCCACTGCGGCTTCTTCGCCGTCATTGGTGACGATGAAATTATTCAGCGCTTCGGAAATGATCGGCGGTTCGATAAACATGTTGCTGGGTGCCTTGATCAGCAGGCGGCGGAAATTATAGACCTTGTCCAGGGCCACGGAATTGCGCTGCAATTCGACCATGATCTGTTTGGTGCGGAAAGCCAGGCCGCCGCGCGCGCCAAAAGACATGCCGGCTTCTTTCATGGCATCCTGGCGGATTTTCAGTGAAAGGTCTTTTTCTTCTTCGACGATATCGGACAGGTTATCATCCTTGTCCTTTTTACCAATGATCGGTTCCTGTTTCTTGATTTCCTGCAGGGACTTCATCGAAGAGGGATCAGGCGGCATGAGCGCAGCCTTGCGCGGCTCGTCGCGCCCATCGGCGTCATAAGCCAAAGCCGGGGTAAAGCTTGTGCAGGCTAAGAGAGCCAGAAGGGTGAAAACAATCCGGTTACAGCGCATCGTCAACCTTTACTTCGTCATTGGCGACACGGCCTGCATCCATCGTTTCTGCGATAACTGGGCCGCCATCATTAAACTTGCGCAGCGGCACCTTGTCGGCGGCCAGCGGGTCGACCTGGACATTGCTATAGCTGATCTCGATCACGCGCTGGGTGGCGTCAACCTTGAGCTGGGCGCGGCCACCAAGCTGCAGGCCGATATCGCGCAGGATTTCGATCAAAGGCTTGTTGCGGACATTCAGGCTGATGATCAGGGCAATTTCAGGCGGGTTGCCGGTGGTGACCAGGCGGTAAGAAGCGCGGTCAGCCAGTTGCTTGGC
>JAQGJA010000153.1 GCA_028290805.1 Alphaproteobacteria bacterium | reverse complement strand
TCGCCGCAACCAGCGTAAAGGGGGGCAAGTCGATCTGTACCGACCGCGCCGCGGGGCCTTCGCCGATGATCAGGTCCAGCTTGTTGTCTTCCATGGCGGGATACAGGATTTCTTCGACCGTCGAACTTAACCGGTGGATTTCATCGATGAACAACACATCATTCGGCTGCAGATTGGTCAGGATGGCCGCAAGGTCGCCTGCGCGCACCAGCACGGGGCCGGAAGTGGCGCGGAAACCGACGCCGAGTTCACGCGCAACGATCTGGGCCAAAGTGGTTTTGCCCAGTCCCGGCGGCCCTGCCAGCAACACATGATCCAACGCTTCTTTGCGCTGTTTGGCGGCCTGGATAAAAATCGAGAGTTGCCGGCACAGTTTCGGCTGGCCGATAAATTCGTCCAAAGTTTGCGGGCGCAGGGCTTTTTCCAGCGTATCGCCGGGCTGCAATCCGGCATCGGTCAGGCGGGCGGCGTCATTCATGCGTGGCTGACTTCCTGGAGCGAGAGGCGGATGATGGTGGAAAGATCGGCCTCGTTATTTTCATTGGCGATGATGCTTACCGCGCGCGCCGCATCGGTTGGCGCATAACCGAGATTGATCAGGGCCGAAACGGCCTCGCGCGTGATGTCACCGATCTGCGGCACGGCGGAAATCGGCGCGGCATTCCGGGCGGTTTTGGGCAGAGAGCCGGTGCCGGGAAAAACCTGTTTGCCGGCGTAATCCTTTAATTCCGTGGTAAGGCGCGCCGCCAGTTTCGGCCCGACGCCTTCGGCCGCCGTCAGGGATTTTTTATCGTCGCTTAAAATGGCGCGCCAGAGTTGCTCGCTGCTCATTGAAGATAATAAATTCAGCGCCATCCGCGCGCCGACGCCCTGCACCGTGGTCAATTTCAGGAAAGAGTCCTTTTCATCGCGCGCCGAAAACCCGAACAGGGTAATCGCATCCTCGCGCACCTGTGTTACGATATGCAGCGTCAGCGCCGAGCCGATCGGCCCCAGCAGGCTTTGCGTCTGCGTCGTAATGCCGACCTGATAGCCGACGCCGCTCACGTCCAGAATGACGGATTGCGGGTCGGCATGGCGAAGAATTCCGGAGAGGTATGCGATCATGAATGTATCCTGTGCATCGTCTGGGCATGATGCGCGTGGCAAATCGCGATTGCAAGGGCATCGGCCGCATCGGCGTTTGCAAACTGGGCCAGCGGCAAGAGCATTTTTACCATATGCTGCACCTGGTTCTTACCGGCGTGGCCTGCGCCAACCACCGTTTTTTTGACGGTGTTGGCAGAATATTCGGATACGGGGATGTTGTATTGCGCCGGGGCCAGCATAACGACGCCGCGGGCCATGCCGAGTTTGAGGGTGGATTTGGCGTTGACATTGCTGAAGGTTTCTTCAACGGCGGCCTGGTCGGGTTGCAGGGCGGTGATGATTTTGGAGAGTTCTGCATAAAGAAAAGCGAGGCGGGTGGCCAGATCGGTATTGTCCGGCACCACGACGCGGCCGCAGCTTAAGAATTTTAAACGGTTGCCGGTGCTGTCGATCAGGCCCCAGCCGGTGAAGCGCAAGCCAGGGTCGAGGCCGAGGATTTTCATGCGGAAAGCTTTTCCATCATGTCATCCGCAATCTCGTAATTTCCGAAGACCTGTTGCACGTCATCCAAGTCTTCGAGGGCATTGATCAATTTGACTAATGCCGCCGCATTATCGCCCGTCACCTCAATTGTGTTATTCGGCACCCAGATAAAGCCGCTTTCTTCCGGGGAACCGAATTTCTCGGACAAGGTTTCCAATGCCGCGGCATAATCCTCAATCGTCGTCGTGATATCGTGATATTCTTCGTCGCTTTCGACATTGTCGGCGCCTGCTTCCAGCGCGGCTTCGAACATGGCGTCGCTGTCAACGGTTTTGGCGGGATATAAAATCTGTCCCACGCGTTTGAACTGGAAGGCGACTGAGTTCATTTCGCCCATCGCCCCGCCATTCTTGCTCATCGTGCTGCGGATTTCGGGGGCGGTGCGCTGGCGGTTATCGGTGAGGGCTTCGATGATCAGGGCGATGCCGCCGGGGCCATAACCTTCATAGCGGATTTCCTCGGCCAGCTCGCCTGCGACATCGCTGCCGGATTTAATGGCGGATTTGACGCGGTCATTGGTCATGTTGGCGGCGCGGGCGGCCAAAATAGCGGCGCGCAGACGCGGATTGCTGTTCTGGTCTTCGCCGCCCTGGCGCACGGCGACGGAAATTTCGCGGGAAATTTTGTTGAAGACCTTGGCCTTTTTCGAGTCCTGCTTGCCCTTGCGGAACATGATGTTTTTGAATTTGGAATGGCCGGCCATAAAAACGTCTCGGTAAAAGGGATGAATAAAGCAAAACCTAGCAGATTTTTTGCACTATACAAGATTTGCAAGTGATTACGTATATATCTTGTTAATAATTTATGTCTAAGATGTTGCATTCTATTGGAATTTACAGCATGTCTTACAAACTTAAAAACCTGCGGGTCCTGGTCGTTGACGACAACAAACCCATCCGCGCTTTGCTCCGCGCCCTGCTGCTCGATCTGGGGTTCGGCACGATCGATGCTGCCGAAACGTTGGAAGAGGGGTGGGGGTTTTATTGCGAACATAAGCCCGACCTGATCCTGGTCGACTGGCGCATGGACCGGCAGGACGCCATTGAATTTACCAAACGCGTCCGCGAGGACCAGCGCAGCCCTGCACCTTACCTGCCTGTGATCGTCATGACCGGCTTTACCAGCAAGGAACGCGTTTTTCATGCCCGCGATGCCGGGGCGACGGAATTCCTGATCAAGCCTTTTACGATCCAGACGCTGGTCGATCATCTGACCCATATCATTGAAAGGCCGCGCGATTTTGTCATCGCGCCGGAATTCGTCGGGCCCGACCGCAGACGGCGTAGCGAGGATGTTCCGCATAAAAAGCGCCGCGCAGACAAGATCAAAAATGCCGATATGGTTACTGATTAATAAAGGAACGGATAATGGGCACATCAGATACCGACCAACCGGAAGTCATCATCATCAAGGCTTCACAGGAATTGAAACGCAAGGCAGGCACGGGCGGGTTCGATCCGGCGGCGATAAAAAACGCCGAAACCCGGCTGGAGGCGGCATCCCTCATGTTCCCGGCGGCGGCCGAACAGGATATTTCGCTGATCGAAGAAGCATTGGAACTGATCGCCGCGAAAAAACCATGGAAGGATATCAAGCTTACGATCCAAGCCGCCACGGTAGAGCTGAAATCGCACAGCATCATGTTCCGTTTTCCGCTGGTCACCGTTATCGCGGAAAGCCTTTTGCGGTTTTGCGGCGGCTTGACAGAGATCCAGCCTTTGGCAGGGGAAGTGATCGGCCTGCATCTCAAAACCTTGCGCATCGCAATCAATCAGGGGCCTCGCGCCATCACCGATAATGACCGCGTCGCGTTATTGAGCGGATTGGAAAAAGCCTCGGCAAAAGTGTTGCGCGAAAAGGTTTAAATTAAATCTGGCCGATCATGCCGCACATTATGCCCCCAAGGCGGATGGTCTCTATTTTAACGGCAAGTCCCGTTGCATCATCTGTTTCGATAAAGGCCGCGCACAAAGTCGCCTCGTTATTGGCCGGGGTGAATTTATTCAGCTTTAATCCAGTACGGAAATTGGCGATGGGCGTTTCTTTATCCACGCCGATCACGCTGTCGTAATCGCCCGTCATGCCCAGATCGGTGATATAGGCCGTGCCTTGTGACAATATCCGTGCGTCGCTTGTGGGGATATGGGTATGCGTGCCGAGCAAAGCGCTAATCTTGCCGTTCAGGAATTGCCCCAGGGCGTTTTTTTCGGACGAGGCCTCGGCGTGGAAATCCACAAGGATGCCTGAAATATTTGTGCCCAGATCATAACCGCTAAGCAGTTTTTCGATCGCCGCAAACGGGTTGTCGCATAATTTGTCGATAAAGATCCGCCCCAGAGCATGAATGACCAGCAAGCGGCGCTTGTCCGGCGTCTCCAAAATATGAAAGCCTTTGCCCGGCGTGCCGACCGGATAATTCAGCGGCCGCAGAACCCAGGGGCTGCGGTCCAGATGGGTCATGAGATCTTTCTGGTCCCAGACATGGTCGCCGCCGGTCAAAAGATCGAGGCCATAGCCATATAATTCGCGCACCGTTGCCGCATTGACGCCAAGTCCATGCGAAGCATTATCGGCATTGGCGATGACGAAATCGGGCGCATATTTTTCGCGCTGGCCAGGCAGATGCCGCGCCACCGCTTCGCGGCCGGGGCGGGCGAAAATATCGCCGATCACGATGAATTTCATGTGATGACTTCTTTTTCGGTGATGACGGCGTCCAGCGGAATGTCGTGGATTTCCACGGGGAAATCCACCATTTCCTGGAGGCTGTAGGCCAGACCGACCGTCTTGATCGATTTGGTTTTGCGCAAGGCTTCAATGCTGCGGTCGTAAAAACCGGTGCCGTAGCCCAGGCGGTAACGCCCGCGCGTAAAGCCCAGCATGGGGATGACGATGACATCGGGCACGACTTCGCGCGCGCTATGGGCCGGTTCCATTGGCCCCATGATGCCGCGTTCCAGCTTGTCGCCGGGTTTATACAGGCGGAAGGCAAGGGGCGTATCGCGCGCGACCACGGCGGGCAGGCAGGTTGTATGCCCCTGGGCCGTCAGGGTCTGGATGATCGAACGGCACGATACCTCGCCCTTCAGGGGCATATAGAGGCAGATAATGCTTTGCGGCATGAATTTCTGGGTTTTCAGAAAATAACTGGCGATCTGGGCGTCGAACATCTCGGCCTCGGGCCCGCTGAGGGCGGCCAGGTTTTTGCGCATTTCTTGGCGGAGGGCAGGCTTATCCATGAATCATCCATAATATTTATATGGTATTCATACTAGCATACTCGACTCTTATAACAAAAGGGCGTAGGAATCGGCAGTGGCAATTATCTGCCGCCGCGATTTTTATAATGAATTTTCAACGTCATCTGGAGGATAGTGATGAAGTTTCGCAGCATTTTAACCGGGGCTTTGGCCTCTCTTGCGCTGGTTGCCTGCGCCAGCTGGCACCTTGAACCGGCCCAAAGCTTTCGCCAGGAACTCAGCGCCCAGTATATGCGCCTTGCCCGCGCCGACGGCCGTCCGATCCACAGATGGTTCAACCCGACCTATTTTGCCGCCAAATCGTATCAGGCCGCCCATGGCGTCGATGTCCAGCCGGAACAGCCCGATACCTGGAACATCCCGCATGAAGAGCGCGATGAGCTGAAAAACGCCTATGACATGCTGCAGATCGCCCTTGTACCCGACCGTAAAAAAGTAACGAAACCTGTTCCTGCCGCCCAGGCCCAGGCTGCTTTCGATTGCTGGGTTGAACAGGCCGACCGCAATTTCATTCCGTCTTCCCAGGAAAAAGACTGCAAGGCCGCGTTCTATGAAGCCTTCTGCCGCATGTATGGCGGACAGTGCAATGCCTCGGTCAAAAGTGACCAGATTTTCCGCATCTATTTCGACACCAACAAAACCCGCATCGATGCCGCCGGACAATCGGCCATTGCTGCGGCCGTCGCTTCTTATAAACAGGGCGCCAGCGAAATCATCGTAGCCGGTCATGCCGACCGCGTCGGTAAATCGGACGCCAATCTGCGCTTGTCCAAAGCCCGCGCCGATGCTGTCCGCGCCCGTCTGGTTCGCGCCGGTGTTCCTGCCTCCAAGGTGATGGACCGTTATTTCGGCGAAAAAGCGCCGCTGGTGCCGACCCCGGACGAAGTGCCGAACCGGAATAACCGCCGCGTGTTGATCGTCGTACGCTAGGAACGATAATTCTGATTTAAAAAGCCCGGGGTTCCTTCCCGGGCTTTTTTGTTTGACGCCCTTGGGCTGTTCCCCTTATGCTTAAAGCCTTATTCACCCCGCAAAAAGGACCTTTTGAAATGCCGCAATCCGCCGTGCTGGAAACAATGCTGAATGTCACGCTTCCCGATGGGAATGTCAAAAATGTGACCACCGGCAGCACCGGACGCGATGTGGCGATGGCCATCGGCCCGCGCCTAGCCGAGGTCGCCCTGGCCATCAAGGTGAACGGCGTGTTGCAGGATCTGGCCGAGCCATTGACGGCGGATTGCAAAATCGAGATCATTACCCTGAAATCCCAGGATGCGCTGGAACTGATCCGCCATGATTGCGCCCACGTATTGGCCGAAGCGGTGCAGAGCCTTTTTCCCGGCACCCAGGTAACGATCGGACCGAACACGGATGACGGTTTCTTTTACGATTTCGCCCGCGCCGAACCCTTTACGCCCGAGGATTTCCCCGGCATCGAAGCAAAAATGCGCGAGGTTGTCGCCGCCAAAAAACCCTTCATCCGTGAAGTCTGGCCGCGCGAAGAAGCGGTGCGCTTTTTCGAGGAAAAAGGCGAAGTGTTCAAGGTCGAACTGATCAATAACCTGCCTGAAGATGCGCCGATCAGCATTTACCGCCAGGGGGATTGGCTCGACCTTTGCCGCGGGCCGCATATGCGCAACACGGGCGATGTCGGCAATGCCTTCAAGTTGACGAAGGTTGCAGGGGCATACTGGAAAGGCGATTCCTCGCGCCCTATGCTGCAGCGTATTTCGGCGACGGCGTGGCGCGATCAAAAGGAACTGGATGCCTATTTACTGCGCATCGAAGAAGCCGAAAAACGCGACCACCGCAAACTGGGCAAACAGCTGGAACTGTTCCATTTCCAGGAAGAAGCGGCGGGCTCTGTGTTCTGGCACGATAAAGGTTATACCTTATGGCGCACGCTGGAAAATTATATCCGCGCCAAAATCCGCGCCAGCGATTATATCGAAGTAAAAACGCCGCAACTGTATGAGAAAATTTATTGGGAGCAATCGGGTCACTGGGAAAATTACCGCGACAAGATGTTTGTGGTCAGTGAAGGCGAGGATGAAGATAGCAAAGTCCTCGCCCTGAAACCGATGAATTGTCCAGGCCATGTGCAGATTTTTAAACAGGGGATTAAATCCTATCGTGACCTGCCTATCCGCATGGCGGAATTCGGATGCTGTCACCGCAACGAGCCTTCGGGTTCCCTGCACGGATTAATGCGCGTGCGCCAGATGATCCAGGATGACGCCCATATTTTCTGTACGGAAGAACAGATCATTTCCGAGACGGATTTATTTTGCAAGCTTGTCATGGGCATTTACCGCGACATGGGCTTTAATGATGTTCGCGTTGTCGTTGCGACGCGCCCCGAGAAACGTACCGGATCAGAAGAAATCTGGGACAAGGCCGAAGCAGGGCTTTGCCATGCCGTCGAACAGGCGGGGATCGAATATTCCATCGACCCGGGCGAGGGTGCATTTTACGGACCCAAACTGGAATTCCATTTGACGGATGCGCTGGGCCGTTCCTGGCAATGCGGCACGTTGCAGCTGGATTTCATGCTGCCCGAACGCCTGGATGCGCATTACATCGCCGAAGACGGGTCGAAACAGCGCCCGGTCATGCTGCATCGTGCGGCACTGGGATCGATGGAGCGTTTTCTTGGCATCCTGATCGAAAACTATGCCGGGGCTTTCCCTGTCTGGCTGGCCCCGGTCCAAGTTGTGGTGGCCAATATCATTTCCGATTCCACCGAATACGGCCAGCGCGTACTGGACGCACTAAAAGCCAAAGGCGTCCGCGCCGAAGCCGATTTCCGCAACGAAAAAATCAATTACAAAGTCCGCGAGCACAGCTTGCAGAAAATCCCCTACATCATCGCCGTCGGCGGCCGCGAAGCGGAACAGGAAACGGTTTCGGTGCGCCGTTTTGGCAGCGATAAGCAGGAGGTGATGGGACTGACGGAATTTTTGGTTAGGATTGAGGCGGAAGCAAAAGCGCCGTAATTGATTATTTGAAAAAAAGGCGATAGCTAAATGTCAAACCTAATACAGGTCTTATTTAAGAATTTTATTGCCGGTCAATTTGTAGAAGTGGAAAAATTATTCCAGCGTAATCCGGACTGGATTGCACTGGGATTTTTCATTTCTTTTGATGCGGCCATCGCTCTAGCCGTTTATATGTTGTTGGCGCGAAAAAAATATTATCCGTTCGAATATAATCGCCCAAAGCTATTTATTCACTTGGCTTTGCTTATAGTTTTGGCGATTACATGGTTTTGTTTAATGGCATATATGATCAACGCCGGATAGTTATCAGTTAGAGCGTCTCGCGTTACTTTGAACCCGGGTACAGGCTTCACTAACCCCTCACCCCGACCCTCTCCCGCAGGGGGAGAGGGAGTTTTCTTATTGCCTCTTAACCTCTGCCCTGTGCGGGAGAGGGGTTGGGCCCAGCAGTTACAATGGCTAAAAATAATCGAAAAATTCTTTAGAATTACAACGCCTTGCTCGTACTATGCGTACTCACATCCTCGATCATCGCGCGAATATCCTGTGCGGCCTTTTGCAACGCGAATTCGTCCGGACTGCGCAATACGATCGTCACCCCAACGGCCGCTTCCTTGAAGAACGGATAGGAACCGATCACCACTTTCGGGTGGCGTTCCTGGAGCCGGGCCAAGGGCGTGGCGATCTGGCCTTCGCGCAAATCGGTCTGGATGGTCTTGGTTTTCAGGGGCGTGCCGCCTTTTAAATTGCCGGCGATGCTGTCGAACATGGCGTTCATGATCAATGGCACCCCGGCCATGACATAGACGTTTTCGATGATAAAGCCGGGGGCGGCGGAAACCGGGTTGTCGATCAATATGACGTCGCGCGGCATGTCAGCCATGCGCTGGCGGGCATCGGTGAAATCCTCGGCCTTGTAATAGCTGCGCAATAATTTCAGCGCCTCGGTATTGCGCCCCATCAACCGGCCAAAAGCCTTGCCGATGCTGGCGGAGGTAATATCGTCATGGGTCGGGCCGATCCCGCCGGTGGTAAAGACATAGCGGTAACGCCCGCGCAAGGCGTTCACGGCTTCGACAATATCGGCTTCGCTGTCGGGGACGATGCAGACCCGGGCAAGCTGGATGCCCTGCTGGTCCAGACGTTCGGCCAGCCATTGTACGTTTTTATCCGCCGTGCGGCCCGACAAAACTTCATTGCCGATCACGACCAGACCGGCCTGGACCGTGCCGGGCAGACGCTCGAAAAGCGATTCGTGTTTCGGTTTCGTTGCCATGTTCATATCTTGATGCTAAACTCAGATGTCTAAATAGAACATGAATCAGAAATCGCAATGCTCTCTCCGTCAAATCCGATCCCCGTTTATGCCCAAAGCGATTTTGCCGCCTTGCACAAGGCAGGCGCCTTGGCCGCGGCCATCCTGGACCGCATCACACCGTTTGTTGTGCCGGGGGTGACCACGGGCCAGCTGGACGAACGCATCCACCGGGATATATTGGAAAGCCGCGCCATTCCGGCCACAATCGGCTATCGCGGCTATACCAAGGCAACATGTATTTCGGTCAACCACGTCGTCTGCCACGGCATTCCGGGCGAAAAAGCCTTGGTTGAGGGCGATATCGTCAATATTGACGTCACGGTCATCGTCGATGGCTGGTACGGCGACACCTCCCGCATGTATTTGGTCGGCGAAAAAATCCCGGCCAAGTCGCGCAAGCTGGTCGAGGTGACCTATGACGCCATGATGGCGGGGATCGAGGCCGTCAAACCGGGTGCCACATTGGGCGATATCGGCCATGCGATCCAAAATTATGCCGAAGGCAACCGCTTCAGCGTGGTCCGCGATTTCTGTGGCCACGGCATCGGCCGGGTATTCCACAGCGGCCAGATCCTCCATTACGGCCGCCCCGGCACCGGCACCGTTCTGGAACAGGGCATGGTTTTTACCATCGAACCCATGATCAACGCCGGCACCTGGCAGGTCAAAGTATTAAACGACGGCTGGACAGCGGTAACGCGCGACCGCCAGCCCTCGGCCCAGTTCGAACATATGGTCGGCGTGACCGAGACGGGGGTGGAGATTTTTACGCTGTCGCCGGCGGGGTATACGAAGCCGCCTTATAGTCTCTGATGACCACCGACGGCTTCTCTGAAAAACCCCACTTCTACGGCCATCGGGATCG
>JAQGJA010000135.1 GCA_028290805.1 Alphaproteobacteria bacterium | reverse complement strand
CCAGGCGCGGATTGATGGATGATTGCGCGCAGCAACCCTTCGATCATGACCGAACCCTGCTCTAAAACAGGCAAGGTTTTAGGTGCCGCAGAAACTTGCCGGCGCATCCATTCCTGTTGCGCGGTGACGAATGCGACGATGGATTTTCGGCTGGTGCGTTTGGGTGCGGAAATGGTAAAGCGGGATTTTTTGGCGCTGTAGCGCAGGGTTAAACGACGCGCACGGGCCATCGGTTTCACCTCGATGGTAAAATCGCCGATCTGCAGGATATTGTCGGAAATAAGGGCACGGGCGGGCATGCCCTGAGTTTAAGCAACAATCGCCGCCGTGACAACACCTGGGGTGATGGGGCCGGATAAAGGTTTCTGGTGTCGCGAGGTCGGTTTATTCGTCTTGATCCTGGCCGCATTAGCGCGTTTGCCGCGTTCGAATTCGTGGATGAATTCACTGATCAGCGGACGCACTTCCTCGCGCCAGCGCGTGCCGTTGAACAAGCCGTAATGCCCGGCTTTCAATTGCAGATGATGTTTTTTCATCCGGGTTGGCAGGTTGCGGCAAAGCGGGATGGCGGCCTCGGTCTGGCCGACTGCGGAAATATCGTCCAACTCGCCTTCAATGCACAGTAACGCGGTCTCGGTGATATCGCCCAGATCAACCAAATGGTCGCGCCATTTGAATTCGCCTTTCGGCAACAGATGTTTTTGAAAGACGCGTTCGACGGTCTGCAGATAAAACTCGGCGGAAATATCCATCACCGACAGATATTCATTGTAAAACTCGCGGTGCTTTTTCGCGCCGTCTTCGTTGCCCTTGATCAAATCGTTGAAATAGCCGTAATAGGAATCGATATGGCGGTCCAGATTCATGCTCATGAAACCGGTCAGTTGCAGGAAGCCCGGATAAACGCGGCGCAGCGCGCCCGGATACCAGGGCGGCACGACAGAGATGGCTTTTTTCTCGAACCATTCCAGCGGGTGTTCCATGGCCAGGCGGTTGACCTCGGTCGGATTGATGCGGGTATCGACCGGGCCGCCCATCAAAATCATGCTGCGCGGCGCGTTTTTCTTGTCCAGCTTGTTCAGCATGGATACGGCCATCAAGATCGGCACCGAAGGCTGGCAGACGCCAAGCACATGGACATTGGGCCCAAGTTCGCGCAGGAATTCCATATAATATTCAATGCAGTCATCCAGGTCGAAATAAGCCTGGCTTAAAGGTATATCGCGCGAATTTTTCCAGTCGGTGATATAGACATCATGAAACGGCAGCAAAGCCTCGACTGTGCCGCGGAGCAGTGTGGAAAAATGCCCCGAAAGCGGCGCACCTACCAGCAATTTCGGCCGGTTGGCCGGGGCCTCCTGCACCTGGAAATGCTTCAGGCTGCAAAAAGGCAGGTCCATGATATCGCATTCCGTCACGGCAAGTTTTTTGCCGCCGATCATGGTTTCGGTAATGTTGAATGCGGGCTGCTCGAACCGGCGCGTCAGGCGCAGCATCATATCGGCCTCGGCGGCAATCACGCGGCCGGGAAACGTCTCGCTTAGGGGGTTGGCACCATTCAGGAACGTATCGCGCAACATCTCGGCGCCGTATTGCAACGGAGTCAGTGCGACTTGTTGCAGGTCACGCAGGGTGTAAAGCATATTATTGGGCATGTGGGAAACCTCTTCCTCTTTATATATTGCACAGCAACATAAGGAAAAGGTTAAGGCGAGGGGTATCTGCCGGATGCCTTATTTTTTATTTGCAGCGTCGGGCCCTTGGGACGGTTTCTTAGCAACGATGTGGTGCTCAACTTCCAGTCCCGCTTGCCGGAATTGAGCCAAGGTTTTTAAAATTTCGGCATCACTTACTTCGGGGACAATGGCGCTAACCTCTCCGCCTTTGGCGGTGGATTCAAGAATTTGCTCGCGGAAATTTGCCATAGGGTCCTTTTTCTCAACCGGCGTGATGTCGCGGCTGGCATAAGCTTTTCCTATATCGACCTGCGTTCGGACCTCATCGGGATTCAGGCGGGTTTGTGGGGTCAGGCCGCCGAATTGCTTTAATAATCCTGTAATGGCCTCGCTGAGTTTTTGTCCGATTCCGCCGATCTTGGTAAGGTCTTCCTGATCGGCAAAATGAGCCAATGTCACTAAACCGGGTTTTTTCCCAATCCGCGAGATCATATTGGCTATGCGCGTCTGCTCCATTCCTTCGCTGACGTTCTTAAAAGGATTGCGTTCGTAATAATCTTTGGCCAAGTCAGAAGCATTGGCATGGAGATAAGCCAGCTCTTCGACGGGGATGCCCTGTTCGGTGGAAATACGTTCAATGATCTCGCCGCTGCCATTATCGGCCGCTGCGGGGATAAGGGCGGGCAAAGACGCTGATCTGCCCAGCATTTTATCCTTGATGCGCGCCGATTTTTGCGCGTCGATATCAACGGGCGCCAGATCATATTGGGCCTGTAAATCAGGTCGGTCAGCCAGGAACTTATTGCCTTTTTTCGCACTGCCGATCAGAAAGTCGATGCTTATCGGGTCGTCTTTAAATATAACCCCCCTGTCATGCATGCCCAGCTTCATAAGATTATAGGTTTTATCCGCGAAATTCCGCATATTTTTAAATCCATCCGAATTTATCGCCAATAATTCTTCCGCCTTGGTAACCCCAAGGTTGCTCATCGCCTCTTCCATGCGCGGCTTTAATTTTTTGTCCTCCGGCAGGAGTTCGGCTGCAGGCAGCGAAAGATAAGCCAGGCAATCGGCATCCTCGCCAAGCTGGCTTTTCAGATAATCAAAAAGTGGATTGTAAATCGGGGGCATAAAAATCTCCTGTAAAGTTGCTTTTACAGGAGATTGGAATTTATGTCAATGAAAGGGATTAGTTTTTGGACTTGGTTCCAGGAATGGGGGTAGGTACATAGCCGTTATAGATTTTGTCAAGATAGTCATTCACCCGGCTTTCAGCCATCCTATCGGTAATCATTTCGGAATTTTGCAGAAATCTTTCAGTTTTTGGATGAGTGTCACCGTCCGATTGCTTTGAATCTTGATGCATCATCTGCAATCCCTGCATTATCGCCAAACGCTGTTCGAATTCCTCATCATTATCTTTTGTAAATAACACGCGATTGTTTTTTACGAATTCAATACCATCTGTAATGGCGTGTTCTTGTCGGATGTCATCCTTGAGACGTATTTGTCCCCAGCTTGGAAAAGGGAAAATGATGTCGCTTACAGCGTCGCAGCAAAGCTCTTCAATATGATCCGCTGAAATTTCCTGCTGTTTATTCAGGTAGAAATTACTGGTTCTTCTCCCATGCGATAAATAAGCATGGGTTAATCCATGAAGGATGGTTTTTTGGATAACAATCTCAGGATCCTTGTCAAGTTTTGCTTCACCAAACTCGATTACAACATCCATATCAGGAATAGATTCTTTGTTTTCAAGACTGGTAAAACATCCTGCAGTATTGGTTTTAACAAAGTCGTCCGTTATTTCCTTTTGAATAGAAAATTGTTTGAACAGACCTGTTTTTCCCGAGGTAACCTCATAATAATTTTGCAAAGAAGGGTCTTCTTTTTCAAGAAGATTGCAAACATGTTGATTATAAACCAAGGCTTTCTCGGGATCATTGAGAAATTGCTCAAGTTTTTTGTAAGCGGTGCTGAAACAACGCTCAAATTTTTCAATTCTTTCCACTTCTTTTTGCATGATGACCCCCCGCCGATTCCTGATTATAGCAAATCAGCGGGAGGTGTCAATAATTAAGCGCTGATCTTGGACTTCTCTGCGCGTTTGCGGTCATTCGGGTCCAGGTGCATCTTACGGAAGCGCATGGATTTTGGGGTGACTTCGACCAGTTCGTCGTCGTTGATATAGGTCATCGCCCATTCCAATGTCATCGGCGGCAATGGCGTCAATTTAATGGCGTCGTCCTTACCGGCGGCGCGGAAATTGGTGAGCTGCTTGGCTTTCTGGACGTTGACTTCCAGGTCGTTTTCGCGGTTATGCTCGCCGATGATCATGCCCATATAGGTTTCGGAACCCGGCGCGATCAGCATCTTGCCGCGTTCTTCGAGCGGCAGCATGGCATAAGAGGTCGCAGGACCATCGGCCATGGAAATCAGGGCACCATTGCGGCGGCCGCCGAATTTGCCTTTATAGGGCGTGGTGCCATGGAAGATACGGTTCATCAAACCAGTACCGCGCGTGTCCGTCAAAAATTCACTGAAATAACCGATCAGGCCGCGGGAAACGGCGATGAAAGTCAGACGCTGCTTGCCGCCCGAGGATGGGACGGATTCGCGCAATTCGGCTTTGCGTTCGGTCATTTTCTGCATGACGATGTTCATGTATTCCTGGTCGACGTCGATCACGACTTCTTCGGTCGGTTCCATGACCTGGCCGTTTTCATCCTTGGTCAGGATAACTTCCGGACGCGAGATGCCCAGTTCAAAACCTTCGCGGCGCATGGTTTCGATCAGAACCCCGAGCTGCAATTCGCCGCGGCCGGATACTTTGAAGGAATCCGTCGTGGTGCCGTCTTCGACACGTAACGCCACATTGCTTTCCGCTTCGCGGAACAGGCGGTCGCGGATCATGCGGGACGTTACCTTGGTGCCTTCGCGGCCGACCAATGGCGAGTCATTAACGCGGAACGTCATGCTGATAATCGGCGGATCGATCGGCTGGGCCTCGCAAGGCACGGTGACCGAAGTGTCGCAGACCGTGTTGGCGACGGTGGCTTTTTCCAGACCTGCCAGGCAGACGATGTCGCCCGCTTCGGCGATTTCCAAAGGAATACGCTCCAGACCGCGGAAACCCAGGATCTTGGTGATGCGGCCACTGTCAATCTTGTTGCCGTCAATATCCAAAGCATTGACCGACTGGTTCAGCTTGACCGAACCCGATTCAATGCGGCCTGTAACGACGCGGCCCAGATATGGGTCGCGCTCGATCAATGTAACCAGGAATTTGAATTCTGCCGTGGGATCGACCGACGGGGTCGGCACATGGGAAATGATGGTGTCGAATAATGGGGTCAGGCCTTTTTCAGGTTTGACTTCCGGCACAACAGGCTCGAACCCGGCCCAGCCATCGCGGCCGACGGCGTACAGGATCGGGAAATCCAATTGTTCAGGGGTGGCGTCCAAAGCGACGAACAGATCAAACACGGCATCCAGGGTTTTATCGATCTCGGCATCGGAACGGTCGATTTTGTTGATGACAACAATGGGGCGGATGCCGCGCTTCAGGGCTTTAGTCAAAACGAATTTCGTCTGGGGCAGCGGGCCTTCAGCAGCATCGCACAGCAAAACAACGCCATCGACCATGGACAAAATACGCTCAACCTCGCCGCCAAAATCGGCGTGGCCGGGGGTGTCGACGATATTGATGCGGTCGCCGTTCCACTCAACCGAGGTCACCTTGGCCAAAATCGTAATGCCGCGCTCTTTTTCCAAGGCGTTGCTGTCCATCGCGCGTTCGGTGATCTGCTGGTTGTCGCGATAGGTGCCTGACTGGCGGAAAAGCTGGTCGACGAGTGTGGTTTTGCCGTGGTCGACGTGGGCGATAATGGCGATATTACGTAATGACATATGTGATCCTGTAAGATGTGCCGAAAACGGGGAAGAATCGCTTCTTCTGCGCCTTTTGGACACCGGTATGTAAGTGATTTCGCCGCCCTTATAAAGGAAATGTAAGGAAAAAGCAAGGGAAAAGGGAGAGGAGATTATCCATAAAACTTGACAATTAGAGTTAGATAGATATAATCCGGTTTTAGAAGGGTAATCACCAAGAGCCTGATAATAATATTAAGAATCTATAGATTTGAATAAAAAAGAAAACCTCTTGACCTAGATCAGACGCCGGCTCGTATAATGACGGCGGCTGTTATAGGTGCAGGCGCGATGAATATATGTATAGAAAACAATATCCTTAACGCCATACAGAACGACTTTGTAACTCTTGAAAGCACCATATACAGTTCTTATTGTTTAGTGGTAGGAGCTATCGTCAATTTTGCTGCCATTAGCGCTGCGAATATGGCTATTTATTCAGGATTATCCCGTGAAAAGGATTAATGGCAGGACTTGGCGTTTTAGCTGCCTTTGAGGTGGCAGAACTTAAAATGGCAGATCATCCCCGACCTTGACTTTTGGGAAAGCCTTTAAAGTCACAGGGGGTCCGAGTAATGCGCCACACGGCTTTTAATCAAAGCGCGGAAGAGATAATGGATAAGGCCCCAAATACGGTTTCCTATGCGTCAGGTCTTGGGCCAGAGATCTAATTTATCTTAATCGCTGATAGATATGCTGCGTGCATAGGATCAAAATCCTCCGCGTGACGTAAATGAATCTCTGCCAATACGGTTTCCCCCGCCTTACAAATTGCGCCCAAAGGTGCAATGCTGGTCAGGCCGACATGTGGGTCGATGCTGTCCTCCACCCTTGCGCGTCCGGCTTTGAGCTGGACCAATAAAATACCGATATCGCGGGTGTTCATGGCGCTTAAAACGCCGTCGCGATCGGCGCAGATTTTTTTGATGACGGGGGCCTGGCCGATGGTTTTTGTTGGATTTTCCAGTATGTCGCCAAGGCCGCCCTGGGCGGCAACCATCCGGGCAAAGATTTCGGCGGCGCGGCCGGTTTCGAGGGCGTACAGGGCTTTCGCCCGGGCCTCTTCCAAATCGCCTGCAGCACCGCCTAAAACCAGCATTTGCGCTGAAAGCAGGATGGTCAAATCGTGCATCCTCGGCTCGCGATAAATGCCGGTCAGATATTCCACCGCTTCGATGATTTCGACGCTGTTGCCCGCCGCATGACCCAATACCTGGTTCATATCAGACAGGACAGGGATGAGGTTCAGCCCCGCTTGCGCTGCAACCTTTTGCAAAGAAGCGGCCAGTTCTTCGGCCCGCGTCAGATCCTGCATAAAGGCGCCATTACCGTATTTCACGTCGATGACCAGGCCGCTTAACCCTGCGGCGAGTTTCTTTGACAAAATCGAGGCGGTGATCAAAGGCACCGATTCCACCGTGGCGGTGACGTCGCGTACAGCATAAATGCGCTTGTCCGCCGGGGCCAGTTCTCTGGTCTGGCCGATAATGGCGCAACCGATGTCGCGGACAATGCGCTGGAATTCGTCCAGAGGCAAAGCGGTACGGAAACCGGGGATTGCCTCCAATTTATCGATCGTCCCGCCCGTATGGCCCAATCCGCGCCCGGCGATCATCGGCACATATAATCCGCATGCCGCCACGATGGGCGCGATCATCAGGCTGGTTTTATCGCCGACGCCGCCGGTGGAATGCTTGTCGACGATTTTGGGCGCTAAATCGCCCCAGTGCAAAACCGTGCCGCTTTGCGCCATCGCCATGGTCAGCTGCGCGGTTTCCTGTGCGCTCAGGCCCTGTAATAACGAGGCCATGCAAAAGGCGGAAATCTGGGCGTCGCTGACCGCGCCTGAGACGACGCCAGTGACAAATTCGCCGATGGCCTGGGGCGATAAAACGCCGCCATCGCGTTTTTTGCGGATGAGTTCCTGTGGTATCGTCATAAGTAAGCATAGACCTATACTCACTTACGAATGTTTAACCCATCTTGGGTAAACAGGTAAAACAAACCCGCAAAAGGAAAATCCTATGTCTAACAATACCCAAATTACGGTCGCCCATGGCGATGGCATCGGACCGGAAATCATGGCCGAAACATTGAAAATCCTGGAGGCTGCCGGGGCGCGGTTGGATATCGAAACGATCGAGATCGGGGAAAAAGTCTATCTGCGCGGGCATTCTTCGGGGATCGAAGAAGCGTCCTGGGACAGCTTGCATAAAACAAAAGTTTTCCTGAAAGCGCCGATCACCACACCATCGGGCGGCGGCTTTAAAAGCCTGAACGTGACCGTGCGTAAAACCTTGGGGCTGTTTGCTAATGTGCGCCCCTGCGTTGCTTATCACCCGTTTGTCAAAACCAATTTCCCCGGCATGGACCTGGTGATCGTGCGCGAGAATGAAGAGGATTTATATGCTGGCATCGAATACCGCCATACGCCGGATGTCTATGAATGCCTGAAAATCCTGACCCGTCCGGGGTCTGAACGCATCGCCCGTTACGCCTTTGAATATGCCCGCGCCAATGGCCGCAAAAAAGTCACCTGCATGATCAAGGATAATATCATGAAGATGACGGACGGCATGTTCTATGCCGTCTTTGAGGAAGTCGGCGCTTATTACCCCGAAATCGCCCGCGACCGCATGATCATCGATATCGGCGCGGCGCGCATCGCCACGCACCCGAATGATTTTGATGTCATCCTGGCGCCCAATCTTTATGGCGACATTATCTCGGATATCGCCGCAGACGTCACCGGTTCAGTCGGGCTTGGCGGCTCGTCCAATATCGGCCTGGGCGGAGCGATGTTCGAAGCCATCCATGGCTCTGCCCCCGATATCGCGGGCAAGGGCATCGCCAACCCGTCGGGCTTGTTGCTGGGCGCCGTCATGATGCTGGTCCATATCGGCCAGGGCGATGTGGCCATGAAAATCCACAATGCCTGGCTGAAAACACTGGAAGACGGGATTCATACCGGCGATATTTATCGCGAGGGACAATCGAAACAACGCGTCGGCACCACCGGTTTCGGCGATGCGGTGATTGACCGCCTGGGCCAGATGCCGAGCACGATGAAAGCGATAACCTATCCAACCGGTGAAAACACCGCCATCAAGATCCCTGAACTTTCCCCGCAAAAACCGGTGAAACAGGAAATGGCCGGGATCGATATTTTCGTGCAATCCTATGAAACGCCCGATATCCTGGCCGAAAAAATCCTGAAGCTTAATTTGCCTCTCGAGTTACAGGCGATCACTAATCGCGGCGCCACGGTCTGGCCCCATGGCGACCCGGCCACTTATTGCGTCGACCATTACCGCCTGCGCTTCAAGCGCGACAAAGAAGGCGGCAAGACGATCACTTTGACCGATTCAATGGCCGTGCAATACAAAATCGCCGAAGCCGGTTTTTTGATCGCCAAGACGGAGAATCTATTCCTGTTTGACGGTAAGCGCGGCTATACGGTCGGGCAGGGGCAGTAATTTAAAATATATAGCGGTTACGACTGGACCCCGGCCCTGGCCGGGGTTAGTTTATGAGGCATCAGGAGATAAACATGCTAGAGATCGAGCCAAACCCGCGCCGTTTTTTACCCAAGGATTTTGAGATC
>JAQGJA010000133.1 GCA_028290805.1 Alphaproteobacteria bacterium | reverse complement strand
TTGAGGCATTGGTATCCAAAAATCAAAGAGCAGAAGATGGATATTATGCCTAATTCTTTAAGAAGTCAATTACTTTCCCTGCCGCCGCCTTTAAATCCTCCGGCGGCGGGTAATACCAGCTGTCAATGACGCCTTTGAACCATCTGGCGTAGCCTTGCTGGACCAAATTGTCATGAAAGCGTTTGAAGCGGGGGGAGCCGCCAGCCATTTTGATGATATAGACGGGCTTGCCGGTGCTGATGGCTTCGCTCGCCATGGAGACGGAGTCTTCGGTGACGAGGATGGTATCGGCCCAGGCAAGATAGCCCTGATAGGGGTTGGGGCCGGTGCCGTCGTAGAAATGGAGATTGCCGCTTAAGGCTTGGCGCAATTGTTTCTGGATGGCCTCAGGCGTGCGGCGCGATGCGGTGAGCATGAGGCTGTGGCCGTCCTGGAGGAGGCTTTTGAGTTGCATCACCAGATGATGCGTCACCTGGGGGGTGATCTTGTGCGTCCGGCTGTTGCCGCCGATCAGGACGGCGATGCGGGGGGAGGGCAGGGCGGAGAGGATTGGTTCCCATTCGGCCCTGGCGGCAGCCAGTTTTTCGGCGGTGATCAAAGACAGCGCCCCGGTAATCTCCAGCGTTTTTTTGCCGCGATAGCGGTCATGCTGGGGGACGACTACGAGGTCGAAATGTGTGTTTTTGATCACCGGGCTTTGCACGATGACCAGTTTGGTGCGCCCGCCCGATTGCCGCTTGATCCACAAGGCGGGGGCGATCGCCTTGCGGCCCGAGGCGATGAGGATATCTGGCCATGGTGCGTTCAGCGCGGAACTGCCCGGCGCCAAAGCTTTCGGGGAAAAATGCGTGATCCAGGGGGTGACCGCTTTCCAGGGGTTTTTCAGTTTCACCACCTTGATCTCGGGCGCAAGGCCTGCGGCCCCGGCCAAAGCAAGGCACTGGTTTTCGGTGCCTTTCAGGCCTTCGGTCAGGATCCAGCAATTGGTCATGGTATGGTCTTTCGTTAACAGGCGCAAAGTGTATACTGCCCCCATAATGTTGTACAGAATTTACCATGCTTACCCTTTAGGGCATACTCATAACCTAATAGGAATAAAAAAATGCAAAATGAAATATTGACAGGGGCAGAATTATTGCAGGCGCAAGCCTGGCTGGAGCAGGCAGCGATAATCGCACGAAAAAGCCATTGCTGTCGCCGGCGTTGTGGAAGCATCCTTGTTGATCGAACAGGAAATATTCTAGCGGCAGCGGAAAATAAACTGCCTGGGAAGCCAGGACAGGCAGAAATACATTGTAACCCTTATCAACTTCACGAAGATTTTAAAAGCGACAAGGGATGCTGCATTCATTCTGAGGAACGCCTAGTCATGCAGGCTTTGGCTGAAGGCAAGGATTTTGCTGGAAGTACGCTTGTCTTTACCAGCGTCGATGAAGCGGGCCAAAGGCTTCAAAGCGGAAGGCCTTATTGCACCATTTGCAGCAAGATAGCTTTGGAAGCAGGGGTTAATTGGTGGATTCTGGAGCATGAGGAAGGAATCATCCGTTATGAAGCAGCGGCTTATAACACAATTAGTTTTTCCTATAGCGGCGGATAAGTCATGCTTTTTTCTCTTTACCGCACCCTGACCTTTGCCTCTGCGCCCGTCCTGAACCGCATGCTGCAAAAACGCCTGAAAAAGAGCAAGGAAGACCCGGCCCGTTACGGCGAAAGGCGCGGAGTTACCGATCTTAAGCGTCCGCAAGGCAAAGTGATGTGGCTGCACGGGGCCAGTGTGGGGGAGGCTTTGTCGGCTTTGCCTTTGCTGGATGAACTGAAAATCCGCCTGCCGGAATGGCGTTTCCTGGTGACGACGGGGACGGTGACCTCGGCCAATCTGCTGGCCAAACGCCTGCCCGAGGATGTCATCCATCAATATGTGCCCTGGGACCATCCGGTCTGGGTGAAGCGTTTCCTGAACCATTGGCGGCCCGATGCGGTGCTGTGGCTGGAATCGGAACTCTGGCCCAATATGCTGCATGAATTTGCCCGGCGCGATATTCCCGCCGCTTTGCTGAACGCGCGGATGCGGCCGAAAACCTTTGCCAGATGGCAAAAGGCCAAAGGCTTTGCCGCAAAAATGCTGGGCAGTTTTCGTTTCATCCTGGTCGGCGCGCGCGATTATATCCGCTATTTCGAAGGGCTGGGCGGCAAAAATATTTCCTATGCGGGCAGTTTGAAATTCGGGGCGAAAGCCTTGCCGGTCGATGCAGCGAAACTGGCGGAATTGCGCGCCGCCATTGGCGGCCGCCCCTGTATGGCTTTTTTGCAGACCCATCCGACCGAAGAGGGTTTGGCGGCGGATATCTATGCGGGGCTGAAGAAAACCATGCCCGATCTTTTGCTGATCGTCGCCCCGCGCAAGAATACGCGCGGGCGCGAGATCAAGGCCGAACTGAGCGCACGGCAATTGCAGGTTTCCGTCCGCACGATGGATGAGGCGATCACGGCGCAGACGGAAATTTATGTCGCCGATACAATCGGCGAAATGAGTCTGTGGTATAACCTGGCTTCAATCGCGGTAATCGGCGGGTCCTTTATTTATTTCGGCGGGCAGAACCCGATTGAAGGGATGCATTTCGGCTGCCCTGTCCTGTATGGGCCTTCGATGTTCAATTTCCCGGAACTCTGCCTGGTGCTGGAAGAGGCGGGGGCAGCGAAAAAAATCGACAGCCGCGCGGCCTTGTTGCCGGCGCTGTTGGATCTGTACGCCCAGCCCGAAAAAATGGCGGCGATGCGGCAGGCGGCATCACAATTGGCCGGGCAAAATCATTCGGTGATCCAGGCCTTTGCCGATAAAATCATTACCGAACTGGTAACCGCGCGATGAAAGCGCCGCGCTTTTGGCAAGAGGATAATTTTACGGCACGACTGCTGGCACCCATTGCCGCGCAATACGAAAAAATCGTGCAGCAGCGTTTGGCCAGGCCGCCGGAATATGTGTCGAAACTTCCTGTCATCTGCGTCGGCAATGTGACCTTGGGCGGCAGCGGCAAGACGCCGGTGGTGGATGCTTTGGCCCAATTATTACAGGAGCGTGGGGCCAAACCCGCCATCCTGCTGCGCGGCTATGGCGGCAAGGAAAAAGGGCCATTTTGGGTGAAGGAAGATACAGCGTTCAAACGCTGCGGCGATGAAGCTTTGCTGCATGCACGCGTTGCGCCGACCTTGGTGTCCGCCGACCGCGTGGCGGGGGCAAGGGAGATTGAAGGGAATGGAGAGATCACCCATATCCTGATGGATGACGGGCTGCAGAATCCGGCCTTGAAGAAAACCTGTTCCGTGCTGGTCGTGGACGGGCAGAACCCCGGCGGCAATGGAAGGCTATTTCCGGCAGGGCCCCTGCGCGAGACGCTGGAAAACGCGTTGCGCCGGGTGCAGGCTTTGGTGATTCTGGGCCCGGATAAAAGCGATCTGGCGACGCGTTACGGATTTTTGCTCAGCGTTTTCAAGGCGCGGCTGGCGCCGGTGAATGGTGATGAATTCAGCGGCAAAAAACTGCTGGCGTTCGCCGGGATCGGCAATCCGGACAAATTTTTCCAGTCCTTGCGCGATTGCGGCGGGGATTTGCGGGAAACCAGGGCATTTGCCGACCATCACCCCTATCGCCCCGGTGACATCCGCCAGCTTGTTGCCCGGGCGCAAAAGCATGGTGCAACGCCCGTGACGACGCGCAAGGACTGGGTGCGCCTGCCCAAGGATTTGAGGGCAAGGATTGCGGTGCTGGATGTGCGGCTGGAATGGGAAAATGAAACGGCACTGCGCGAATTCCTGGCAGAAAAAGCGGTTTAATTGACTTCTCCGTCGCCGGGGTTACCTTGTTACCGGTAATCAACAAGGAGATAAAATGACCATGAATAACGCAACAGCAGAATGGCGCGGAGATCTTAAAGGTGGTAACGGCAAAGTTGAACTTGGCCAAGGCGCCTTTAGTGGGCAATATAGTTTCAAATCGCGCTTTGAGGGCGAAAAAGGCACCAATCCGGAAGAGTTGATCGCTGCTGCCCATGCCGCTTGTTTCTCGATGGCTTTTTCGCACGGTTTGGCCGAAGCCGGTTTCCCCGTTACCGCACTCAAGACCGAGGCACGCGTCACGTTGGATAAAACTGAAGGCGGGTTCGGCATTACCCAGATCGACCTGTTTTCGGAAGCCGAAGTGCCAGGCATTGACGAAGCCAAATTTCAGGAACTGGGCGAGGTTGCCAAGAAAGGCTGCCCGGTATCCAAGGCTTTGGCTGGGGTCAAGACGATTAATCTTACGGCCATCCTTAAAAAATAACGGCAAAAAGACGCAATAAAAAAAAGCCGCTTTGAAGCGGCTTTTTTCGTGATCGGAAAATATCTATTGGCGCAAGGTGCCGTTGGCGGCCTTGACGGTCCAGCGGCCGCCTTCCTGGTCGACGGCCTTGACCGCGCCAAGCCCTGGGACAACATCGCCAACGGCAAAGCGGACGACTTCATCTTTGCCCATCTGGCCCAGCCAGGCCACACCCGGTTGGGCGGAACGCAGTTCCCATTTTTGGCTGACAACCGCTTTTTTGGCTGCAGCGGGTTTTTTCGTAACAGGTTTGGCAGCCGGTTTAGGCGCAGGCATCGTATCGGCATCGTCTGAGACCGGAGTCAAGGCGTTGGAACCTGCCACAGCAGCACGGTCAGCCGCAAGATTGGTGCTGCGCTGGTCCAAAGCATCGACCTGCTGGGCCATGCGGTCCAGCTTGGCGTTCAATGCCTGAATCTGTTCGGCCAAAGCAGCCGCGTTTGAAGCGCTTTCGCTGGCCGGGGCAGTGGCAAGCGCGGTCCGGGCCGAGGAAAGATCGCTGGACAAGGCCTGGATCTGTTGTTCCAGACGGGTCAGGCGCAGGTCCATTTCGGCGGATGCCGGGGCGGTTGGTTCCACAGCAACAGGTTGGGTCGCGGCTTGCGGGGCATAGCCTGGGATTGCAACAGGAGCCTGGGGCGGGACGGCATCGGCAACAGGGGCCACGGGCACCGGGGCGATTGCCGCATCCGGAGAAACCGGAGCCATCATATTATCGGCAGGCATGGCAACGGGCGCCGCATCGACCGGAGCTAAAGACGTCGCCGGCGGGGGCAGGGCTTCGGCCGTCATCCCGTTCTCAGCCGGTATCGGCGCGGGAACCGGTTGAGGGACCATTTGCTGGGCCGGGGCGGCAGAACTGGCTTGAAGATCGGCAGGCGGGATCACGGCAGGCGGATTATCCACAGCAACCGGCAAGGCATGTTCCGTAGGCGCAACAGGAGCCGGAAGGCCGGAATCCTGGGGCGTGATGCCGGGTGGCAACGCATTTGAAGCGGCAGTGGCATCGGTCGGCGCTGTTGTAGCAACATCCGTTGTTGGCGTTGCAGGAATGCTGGCATCGCCTTCAGCCGCAACAACAGGCTGTTGGACTGGGGCTGGAGCGGGTGCCTCTGTGCCGGGCTTGAAAACCAGCCAGGCAGAGCCGGCACCGGCCAGAATCATCAGGATCAGCAGGGTATTGAACAGGCCCTGGCGTTTCTTGCGCACTTTGCCCGATTTAAGGCGGCTGTTAAATTCTTCATCGGCGACGACATCGCCTTCTGTGGTATCCTGGATTTCGTTTTCATCAACAAGATCGTCGAACTCGTTAAAATCCTGCTGCTGGTCTTGGATTGCCATTTGGCGGTCTCCTAAAGGTTGGTCATTGATTTAAAGAAAGAATTAGCGACGGCCAAAAAGCTGACTGTTGTTAACATTTCCTGGCTGCTGGCCGGCGTTATTAGCATTGTTATAGGCATTATAAGCCTGGCCTGCGGCTGTTGTGTTAACCAGCGTCTGAGAACCTTGGGTAAAACCGCCATTCTGGTTTTGATACTGGTTTTGGTACTGGTTTTGCTGATATTGGTTCTGTAATTGCTGGGCAGTCATTTTGTTCGGATCAAACACAGCACTGGTAAACAGCATGCCGATACGGGTGCCCGCAGCAACTTTGACCGTGATGGGGCGGTCTGCACCTTCTTGCACAATTTCGGCAAAAGTCTGCGCGCCTTCATTGACCCCTTGCAACAGCTCTTCGCGTGTATTCAGCTGCTGGGTCGTATTGGAAACAACGGTGCCGTTTGAAACGACCACCGAGGTGTCCTGCTGGGTTGCAGCATCGGCGAAACCCTCGATAAAACGTGCCGCGGAGGGCAGGAAGACGCGGCTGAAATAATGGTTATCGACATCCGTAACAACGGCAGGGAGCGTTGTGCCCGGATCCAGGGCGATGGCAGTAACCGGATATTCAACGCCGTCTTTGACGATACGGCTGAACTGCAGGACAAGGTGGCGTTGCGCTACGGCAAAGTTGCCCAAGGCGCGGCCGCCCAGCAAAGGACCGGAAGCTACTTCGGCCAGGACCGGACCGGGCACATCGGAATTGGATTCCGTGAGAACTTGGGCATAAGCAATCGTTCCTGCAGAAATAAGGGGTTTTGGCTGGGCAGCGGCAAGCTGGTTAGCGGCAACAGCGTTGCCAGCATTGGCGGCAGCAGCATTCTGGGCTGCAGGGTCGCCAAAATATTTTTTAATATCATAGCCAGGCTGAATATTCATGCTGACCACAACGGATTCTTTCGGCACCTGGGTTTCAAGCAAAGTCTGCATCTGGGCCTGCAATTGTCCCGTCATTGCCTGGATCATATCAGGGGATGGAGCAGTCGGCAGCGGCGGTGGCGGCTCGGCAGCTGGTGCGGCGTTAACGGTCTCGGTGCCTGAATTCTGCGGCGCAGCAGGGCCTGTATCGGCTATGGGTGCAGGTAAAGGCTCATCAGGAACAGGCTCGATAGGCTGGCCCCCTTGCTGGCGTTCAAGGCGCCGGGCCTCCGCTTCTTTGCGCCATTCGGATAAAGGATCGCTTTCTTCAACCTGGACAGGGGCTTCGATACGTTCGGAAGGGCGGGCAATAGGCGTGGGAAGAGAACTTCCGCCGCTTTCGGCGGCTTCCGTTGCGCGGCGTTCCGATTCCTGGCGGACGGCTTCTTCGTAAGCCGGTGGAAGTTCCGTTGTGCCGGGAGCCTGGGTAACGGCCGCGCCGGACCGGATGCTGGAATCTTCGGTTCCAGGACCCTCATCGGAAGAGCCAAAGGCCAGAACCGCTACGAGCACCACAATAGCAAAGGCTACGCCCGCAAAAATTTTAAGAGACGGATTTTGGGCCCAGATTTCCTTGAAATTTGGTTTTCCACCCGGCGCACCGGATTGATTGTCGCCTTCGTCATCACCACGATCAGCGGCAAGGAAATCATCTTCATCCATAAAAGAATCATTCTCATAGGGCTTGTTTGGATCGTCTACCATTTTTCTAACTCCCTAGAATCCGGTCACGGATTTTTTAGCTTCATTGATTCTTGCCCGGACAAAGGCGCCGTTGTCGGAAAGCAGAATGACCGGCTATTCATTTAAGACATAGACCTTCATTCCGTCAGCTGAGGTTGCACTGCCCGTCCAGGCCGGTGATAACAGCGACAGGGGCGTGCGGACATATAAAGCGCCGCCAAATTTATAAGCGGAGGTGCGACCGTCAATACCGTCAACCACCAGCTTTTCAGCCCCAGTCGGCGGAACGCCTTCAAGAAAGGATGTGGTAACCTTGTCGCCTGCTGAAGCGGTCAGCCCGACATTAATGATGGGCTGCTTGGCATTAGGTCCGCGTTCCGGAATTCGGGCGTCGAAACGATAATTAACGGTTTCGGTCCCGGCCTGGAGGGTAAATGTGATTGGTGTCACCATTTTAAGCAAGCGCACGACCATGTTGCCGCGGGCAAAATCCTTGAGCGGGGTAATGCGAATCACATGCCCGCCGGCTTCGGGTGGTTTGACATCAAAGGGACCGCCAAAGCCGATATCGACGATTGGCCAGGGTTCACCGGTAACATCAATAATGTTGATCGTAGTCACGTTTCCAGCGGCCAGGCTAATAGTCTGGGGTGTAGCCGACGGATCAGTAGAGATCGTCCGGATAACATTGGCCGGATTCGGTGCCCCGCGTACCGGTGTCTGAATGGCTTCCTGGGTATTTTTTAAACGACCCAAAACATCCCGGATTTCATAGGATTCCAAAGGCAGAACCGATTTCTTGGCTTGTTCATAGGCCAGATCGCGGGCTTTTTGCTGGATTTCGGTGGTACGCTGCTCCAGCTGCACTTCATAAGGAACAGGATTAGCGGCGCTGGGAGGCTGATTCGGGTCATACCCTACCATTCCAGGGGTTATATTCATGTCGACATTATTATTCGTAACCGACATGTTGCCGGTAATAGGCATTGTTCCTGAACTCAAGGGCAATGTATCGCCGCGTGTGCGGGCGTTGTTTGGTGAAAATCCAGCGGAATTACTTGGCGTGACAGCCATGTTGTTATCAGCGGGCGCAACGGAGACTGCGGGGCTGGCAGAAGCCGGCACATCAGGGGACAAGGCCGCACTAGGAGGCGTGTTTGCCCCCGCAGCATCCGGGGTGCTTGCCGTAATCCCCAAAGGTGGCGCGGATGGCGGAGCAGAAGCGGCAATGGCGGCATTTGTGCCCGTATTGGCGCTGATCGAAGTGATATTAGGGTTTGATACAGGTGCAGCACCAGGAGCCGTCGTTTCGTTAAATGCCGCTTGCTGTCTTTGCTGTTGGCGGGCGGCAAGATTGGCCTGGTCCTGGGGACTCATCGCTGGGGCGATCACCGGCGCAGGTGCGACACGCGGGACAAGGGTCTGAATGCCGTTATCCGCACCGTGGGAGGATCCTTGCGGAGTCCCTTGGGTCGTTCCCTGGCCTGTGGCCTGCTGCGCCTGTGCTTCCTGCGTTAACAGAAGCACACAGAACGTGACAAATAATATCCTAAGCGATCCAAGCCACACGTTGCTGCTCCTTAATTATTCTTGTATTTATAAAGATGGCATAAAATTTGGGTAAAGCCAAGTTAAAATGCCACATTAACGCGCGACCCATTGCTGGATACCAACACCAGACGGGCTGTCCAGTGTCGAGACCCGGACAATCACGAGGGTGACGTTTATTGTATCGGTCTGGGTTGCCGTCCCCGACTGGTAAGTCACGATCAGCGGTAATTCAACAATCCAGCGATAAACCCCGTCAACCAGGCCCTGTTGGGTAATGGTCGGTGCCGATTTCGGAGCAGCAGTCACAACGCGCTGGGATTGCTGGACGCCTTCCATGACGCGTGAGCGCTCGAGCGCTTCAGTGAAACTTTGCCAGCCACGTCGGGTGAAATAAGCAGACGCATCCTGGAGCCGCTTTTGGTAATCGTGGAAACCAAAGGTCATGACGTCGGATGCAGCCCGTGCCGACCAGGAAACCAGGGCGGCATCGTTCATATTCGGCTCATCCAGAGCGATCATACGAATCAGGCGGCCATCCGATGTGGTGGCGAAAAAACGGTCCTGGGGGCGCGACACGTATATAGTGACGGCAAGCGCAATCAGGAGGGCGAGAATGGCAAGAGACAGAATCCAGTTGATTCTCTGCAGATTGCGATAGCCATCGCGGTAATAGACATTCCGGGTAACGACGGCTTCAAGAGCGCCCGCAGGCTGGCCGGCGCTCGGTTTTTTGCCTTCTTTGGGCGGTGTGGCTTTTGCAGGCGTGGCCATTATTCTGGTCTCCAAGGGCATGGCTTAAAGGAATGGCGTAGTAAAACGTATAATTATTAACAATAAGCTTAGACCATATCGCAGGCCGCTATGCAAGAGTTTTGCGAAGATTTACGCTGTGATGCGCATTCTTCTTGCAAGTCAGCGAAGATTTAATTAAAATACAATATAACTATCATTGATTGGCGGTCCACCCATGACGTCCCGGTTTCTTTCCTCGCTTTGCCTATTCGCCTTATTGCTCGCTTTCTCTGTTCCAATCCAGGCTTTTGCCGATCAGGACGTTGTCAAGGCGCTGCAACAAACGACCGATATGCGGCTTCAGGTTCTTCAACAGGATAAAAAAGAACTTTACATTGCTTACGGTTTGGCTTTTGAAGGTCTAAAAAAGCAGATCATTGCGGTAAACACAGCACGTTTTGCCGATGAGGTCACGCCTGACCCTTATGTCGAGGTGATAAAGCTTTCCCAGATGACCCCTGTCGGGCTTGCCGTTTCCGATGGCATTGCACAATACCTGATGTCAACCAATATGCGTCAGCTTAACCGCGTCCCGGTAACCAACGATGTGGCGGATCTGTACGTAAATGGTGCGCTTAATGCTGATGTCGGCATCCAGGCCTTTCATATTTATATGCGCTATTTCTGTGACCCCCAATCGCGCGGGGGCACCATGGAAGATAAAGAGTTTGTGCAAAAACATGTTTATTACAAAGGAGCAATGCTGGATAACGATATTACCATGGGGTGCGGTTATGTCAAAAATTCTGATATGCCTACCCGTGCGACATATCTGGCAGCAAAGGCTAATAATGGCCTGGAAGCCGACCAGATCATAGGTCTTCCGACCCGGGCAGACCGGTTATATTTCAACGCAGGCACTTTTCCGACCACGGCAAAGAAAGAGCCTACAGATGCCGATCCAACCAACACCAACCGTATGGCCCAGGTTTATGAAGCGGCCTTTAGCCAGTCTATGCTGCTTCTGTTAGGTGATCCTCCGGCAGCGCCCCAATCCAACGATCTGGCCGGTGATGCGGGCACCTATCTGGAGAACCAGAAACAAGTCGCGGTGAAGGCGGCGGCTACCTATCCTTTCGCCCTGGCTTTTGCCGAACAAACCGGTACGATGGGACCGGATGCTGCGCAGGCCGCTGCCTTTTTGCTGCGTACCAAGCTTGCCGGTGCGACCACTAATCCTGATATCCTGGCGCAGATCAACAGTCTCAACCAGCGCAATTCCATCAGTGTCGCCGAACTTAGCAAAATTATCGACTATCAGCTGGTTACTTCTCCGGGTTATTTTCAGCGCATTAGCACAATGCGTCCCAGCCAGTTGAAACGTGAAGCCGTATGGCTTCTTGCTCGCCAGACAGCCTTGCGCTGGGAACAGAAAAGATGGCAAGAGATATCAACCATGCTTGAAGCGATGATGTAATGGTGATGCAACGAATTGAGAGATCGTCATGTTAAGAAATATTTTGATTACAGGGTGCCTTTCTATTTTTTTGGCAGTCTTGGCGGGAAGCGCTTCTTCTCGTGCGGAAGATATCATCAGTTCCAAGGAGACCGCCGATGCGGTCTGGAACACTTCTAACCAAGAAGCCCAGACCTTGTCGGAATTGAACAAACAGGTCAAAACCAAGCTCGAGTCAAACACTAATGACTTCGGCAAGTTCCTTATTCAACAGGAAACCGATCGCAAAATAAAAGAAGCCAGCGTCCCGCGCTCTACTTATATGTTATCGGTTCTTTTTTCGGCCCTTCCAACCACGCAGTTTACCTTTGAACAAGTCAGAACCACGCTTCACAACATTGTTTTTGAAGCAATGGAAGGCCGGCCGATTGTTGCTAATGCAGATTCTACCTCTACTGGCCCTGCAACCGATATCAATGCCTTTGCCAAATCGACCCCCATCGCTATTGATGCCATGCTTGTCAAGA
>JAQGJA010000200.1 GCA_028290805.1 Alphaproteobacteria bacterium | reverse complement strand
CACGCGATCGCGCAACGCCGCGATCGAGGCGCGCAGCAGCGCATTCTCGTCCGCCAGCGCGCTCGCCTCAAGGTTCGACTGTTCGGGCACCTCAAGCATCCTTCCGCTTCAGGCGGTCCTTCTAGCCCCGCACCCGTTAACACACTGCGAATTGCGCGCTGCAAAGGGCGCGGTTAAGAGGTGCTGCTTCGCCGGGCAAAAGGTTCTCAAATGGCAGACGAAGCGGCTCCTGTCGGCATCATCATGGGCAGCCAGTCCGACTGGCAGACGATGCGCCACGCCGGCGAGATGCTGGACGCGCTCGGGGTGGCGTACGAGACCCGAATCGTCTCCGCCCACCGCACGCCCGAGCGGCTTTACGAATATGCCAAATCGGCCGTCGACCGGGGCCTCAAGGTGATCATCGCCGGCGCGGGCGGCGCGGCGCACCTGCCCGGCATGACCGCTTCGCTCACCCGCCTCCCGGTGCTCGGCGTGCCGGTCGAATCCAAGGCCCTGTCCGGCCTCGACAGCCTGCTTTCGATCGTCCAGATGCCCGCCGGCGTGCCGGTGGGGACACTCGCGATCGGCAAGGCCGGCGCCGCCAATGCCGGGCTGATGGCGGCGGCGATCCTGGCGACGGGCGATCCGGCGCTCGCGGGGCGGCTCGAAAGCTGGCGGCGCGAGCAGAGCGACGGCGTCGCCGAAACGCCTGAATGACGGTCCCGCCGGGCTCCACGATCGGCATCGTCGGCGGCGGCCAGCTCGGGCGCATGCTGGCGCTGGCGGCGGCGCAGCTCGGCTACAGATGCCACATCTACGCCCCCGACGAAGCGCCGCCCGCGGCCGAGGTCTCGGCCTGCTTCACGCGCGGCGAATATGACGACGCGCAGGCGCTCGCCCGCTTCGGCGACAGCGTCGACGTCGCCACCTACGAATTCGAGAACATCGCCGCCGATCCGCTCCACGCGCTGGCCGACACGGTGAAGCTGTTCCCGCCGCCGGCGGCGCTGGAGATCGCCCAGGACCGGCTGAGCGAGAAGGAGTTCGTCGAGCGGCTCGGCGGCCGCCCCGCCCGCTTCGCGCCGGTCGCGAGCCGCGAGGAGCTGGACGAGGCGCTGGCGCGGATCGGCGCCCCCGCCATCCTCAAGACGCGCCGCTTCGGCTACGACGGCAAGGGCCAGGCGCGGATCATGGCGCCCGCCGACGCCGGGGCGGCGTGGGAATCGATGCGCGGCGCGCCCTCGATCCTGGAAGGCCTGGTCGATTTCGGCGCCGAATTCTCGATCCTGCTGTGCCGCTCGGCTTCGGGCGAGGTCGTCGTCTGGGATGCGCCGCGAAACCACCATTCGGGCGGGATCCTCGCGCTCAGCGAAGTGCCCGCGGGACCGGAGCTGCGCCCCGCGCTGATCGAGGCCGAAGCGCTCGCCCGCAAGGTCGCCGACGCTCTTTCTTACGTCGGCGTGCTGACGCTGGAGTTCTTCGCCGCGGCCGAGGGCGCGGTGTTCAACGAGATGGCGCCGCGGGTCCACAATAGCGGCCACTGGACGATCGAAGGTGCGCTGACCTCGCAGTTCGAGAACCATATCCGGGCGATCTGCGGCTTGCCGCTCGGCGAAACCGCCCTGGTCGTCCCGCGGGTCGAGATGCGCAACCTGATCGGCGACGACGTCGACCGGTGGCGCGAGCTATTCGCCGACCGAGCCGCCCACGTCCACCTCTACGGCAAGGGCGAGGCGCGCCCCGGCCGCAAGATGGGCCACGTCACCCGACTGATCGCCTGATCCTCCCCCGGCCCGGCCGGAGGAGGGGGATCAGCGCAGCGTCATCGTCTCGATCGGCAGCCCGAGCCCCTGCAGCTGCGGGCGCACCTTGGCGGCATCGCCGACGACCACCCAGGTCAGCTGCCGCGGATCGATCACCCGCCGAGCCGACTGGTCGAGCACCTGCGCGGTCATTCCGCGGTAGCGGTCGGCGATCGTCTCGTAATAATCGTCCGGCCGGTCGAGCAGCTCGATCGTGCGAAGCGCGCCAAGGATGCTTCCCGAGGTCTCGAAGCTGCCGGCGAGCTGGCGGGTATTGCCGTTGATCAGCCGCTGGAGCTCGGCCGGAGTGACTCCGCGGTTGGTGGTGAAGCCCCTGATCTGGTCCATCAGCGCCTGGATCGCGGGGCCCGTCTTGTCGCCCTGCACCGGCGCGGTGATGATGTACGGCACCTGGTTCTCGAGCAGGTTCAGGCTGCTGCGCGAGCCGTAGGACCAGCCCTTGGTCTCGCGAAGGTCCATGTTGATCCGCGACAGGAAGTTGCCGCCGAGCACCTCGTTCGCCGCCTGCAGCGTCAATATGTCCTCGGTGCCGCGCACCGGCAGGACGGCGCCCGCGAGGATCACCGACTGCGGCGACTGCGGCCGATCGATCAGCACGATCCGCGGCCGCGGCGCGGGCGGCGCGGCGGCGAAGTTCTTGGCGCCCTTCGGCACCGACGGGGCGGTCCAGCCGCCGAACCGCGCCTCAAGCTGCGGCAGCAGCTCGGCGAGCGGCTGATCGCTGACCACGAAGATCTGCGCATTGTCGGGGCGGATCCACGCCTGGTGGAAGTTGACCAGATCCTCGCGGGTCACCGCCTGCACCGCGTCGGCGTTGCCGGAGCCGGTGAACGGCTTGCCGTAAGGATGGCCGGGGCCATAGATCAGCGGCGGCAGCGCCCGAAGCGCCATCGCATTGGGCTGGGTAAGCTCGCTGGCGATGCCGGCCAGCTGCTGCGCGCGCAGCCGCTCGATCTCCGACGGTTCGAACGCCGGGTTCTTGACGACGTCGGCGAGCAGGTCGAGCGACGGCGCCAGATTCGGAGTCAGCGCCGACAAGGTCACCGCCGTGCGATCGAGCGAAGCGCCCGCGCTGATGCTCGCGCCGAGCCGCTCCTGCGCCTCCGCCAGCTGGATGGAGTTGAGGCTGGTAGTGCCCTCTTCGAGCAGGTTGAGCATCAGCGTCTGAGTGCCGAGCCTGCTCGCCGGGTCGGCCGCGATGCCCGCATCGAACTCGACCGCCACCCGGGTCACCGGCACCGCATCGCGGCGCGCGTAGACGACCGCAATCCCGTTCGACAGCTGGCTCCGCTCGATGTCCGGGAAGTCGAGATTGGCGATCTCGCCAACCTGCGGCATCGGCCTCTGCTGGTAGGGCAGCGGCGCCATCGGCTGCTCGCCGGGTTCGGGCTGGCGGTAGTAACGCGGCCGCTGGCTGGCGGCGCCGCCCTGCGAGGCCTTCGCCTCCTCATAGGCCGAGCGGTCGCCGGGAACGACGCGCAGCGCGTAGACCGGCCGGGTCAGCCACTTCTGCATCGCCGCGCGCACCTGCTCCGGAGTCACCCGGCCCAGCGCGAGCAGCTGCTTCTTATAATATTCGGGATCGTCGGCGTAGAGCGCGCCCTCGGCCAGGGCGACGGCCTTGCCGCCGAAGCCGCCGACCTGCTCCAGCCCCTGGATGCGCCCGGAAACGTCGCGCATCACCACCCGCTGAACCTCGTCGTCGGTCGGGCCTTCCTGGATGAAGTTGGCGATGATCTCGTCCAGCCGGCGCGCCACGGAATCGGCGTCGACTCCGGGCTTAACGTCGACCTGCACCTCGAACAGGCTGACCCGGTGGAACGCCTGGACGCCGGCCGAGACGCGCACCGCCGTCTGCTCCTTGCGGACCAGCTCGTTGTCGAGACGCGAGCTCGAAAGGCCGCCGAGCACGGTCGCGGAGACGTCGAGCGGCACGATCTCG
>JAQGJA010000208.1 GCA_028290805.1 Alphaproteobacteria bacterium | reverse complement strand
ACGGCGGCGCACGCCCGCAGCGCCGCCCGGTCTGCCGGCCTGCGCGTCCAGGAGGTGTTCGACCAGGTCGGCATCGCGGTCGGTGTCGGCACGCCGCTGTCGGTGCGCGCAGCCCGGCTGCAGCCCTTCGTCAGCTACGTCGAGGGTGACCGGCCCGTGACGCCGCAGCTCGCGACGTCGAACACCGCCACCCGCGGCGCGGAGGCGGTCGCCACGCTCGACGGCGCGGACGGCAGCGAGCTGGACGGCAGCGGCGTCTCGATCGCGATCATCGACTCGGGCATCGACGGCACGCACCCGTTCTTCCGCGAGGCCGACGGCAGCAGCAAGGTCGTGCGCAACCTCAAGAGCGCCTGCGTCTTCATCTCCTTCACCGCCTCCGACAGCTGCTTCGTCGACGTCGTCGGCAACGACAGCGACAGCCCCTCGCTCGGCGGCCACGGCACGCACGTCGCGGGCATCGCCGCCGGCGTCCCGACGACGCTGTCCGACGGCACCCGGATCCAGGGCGCAGCGCCCGGCGCCAAGCTCATCGGCCTGTCTGTGGGCCAGGCCATCAGCGTCTACGGCGGCGACACCGGCCTGAACTGGGTGCTTGACCACCACGCCGACCCGTGCGGCGACGGCAGCTGCCCGCCGATCAAGGTCACCAACAACTCGTACGGCGTGCCGGGCGGGTCGGACTTCGACCCGAACAGCGCCACCGTGAAGCTCCAGCGGGCGCTCGCCGCCGAGGGCGTCGTCACCGCCTGGGCGGCCGGCAACGACGGCGGCGACGGCTCGGGCTCCTCGCAGACCACCAACGGCCCGGGCATGGACCCGACCGGCGGCATCCTCATGGTGGCGTCGTCCGACGACCGCGGCACCGGCACCCGCGACGGCGTCGTCTCCGACTTCAGCTCGCGCGGCGTGCGCGGCGACCTGCAGACCTACCCGGACATCAGCGCTCCCGGGACGGACATCGAGTCCTCCTGCCGCGTCCACCTGCCGGTCTGCAGCACCGGCTTCGCCTTCACCGAGGCCGGCGACTACAACACCATCAGCGGCACCTCGATGGCCACGCCGCACATCGCCGGCATCGTCGCGCAGCTGTTCGAGCTCGACCCGACCGCGACGCCGGCCGACGTCGAGCGGGCGCTCGTCGACGGGGCGCACGCGTTCGCCGACGGCGCGGCGTACGAGGCCGACCCGCGCGGCGGGCTGACCAGCTTCGACAAGGGCCACGGCCTCGTCGACGTCGTCCGCTCGGCCGCCCGGCTCTGAGTCCCCTCGCACCCGGCCCGGTCCCCTTCGTGGGGGCCGCGCCGTGGTGCGTCCTCGGACTGGGCCGGTCGGAGCGGCAGGAACCGCCTCCACCGCGGCGAACGGAGCAGCACCCAGCCCGTCTGTCCCGAGGAGCACCGTGCGCCACAAGCGCCGCGCCGCCGCCCTGTCCGCTGCAGCCCTGGCCCTGGCGCCACTGCCGGCCCACGCCCTGAGCAGCTCCCCCGACACCCCAGCGCAGGTGCAGACCTGGCTGCAGGGCGAGCTCGACACCGCCTCACCCACGGAGGTGCTGCGCGTGTACGTGCACGCCGCCACCGCGCCGGCCGCACGTGCGGCGGTCACCGCCAGCGGCCTGCGGCTGGTCGAGGTCTTCGACAAGGTCGGTGTGGCCGTCGCCGACGGCACGCCCGCGCAGGTCCTGGACGTGCGCGAGCAGTCAGGCGTCAGCTACGTCGAGGGCGACCAGCCGGTCGAGCCGCACCTGGACACCTCCCACGTCGCGACGCGCGGCGCCGAGGCGATCCGCACGCTGGACGGCGCCGACGGCAGCGACCTGGACGGCAGCGGCATCTCCATCGCGGTCATCGACTCCGGCATCGACGGGACGCACCCGTTCTTCCGCGAGGCCGACGGCAGCAGCAAGGTCGTCCGGAACCTGAAGAGCGCGTGCCCGTTCGTCGACAACTTCACCGGCTACACGAGCGAGTGCCTCGTCGAGTGCCCGGCAACGACAGCGACACCCTGTCCGCGGGCGGCCACGGCACGCACGTCGCCGGCATCGCCGCCGGCAACCCGACCGTCCTCGCCGACGGCCGTACCGTCATGGGCGCCGCTCCGGGCGCCAAGCTGGTCGGGCTCTCCGTCGGCCAGGCGATCAGCGTCTACGGCGGCAACACCGGCCTGAACTGGGTCCTCGAGCACCATGCCGCCCCGTGCGGCGAGGGCGTCAGCGCCGCGCAGTGCCCGCCCATCCGCGTCACCAACAACTCCTACGGCGTGAGTGGCGGCTCCGACTTCAACGCCAGCTCCGTGACGGCCAAGCTGCAGCGCGCGCTGCTCGCCGAGGGCGTCGTCACGGTCTGGTCCGCGGGCAACTCCGCCGGTGACGGCACGGCGCGCACGACGAACGGCAACGGCGCCGACCCGACGCCGGGCATCCTCAGCGTCGCGAGCTACGACGACGGCGGCACCGGCACCCGCGACGGCGCGCTGTCCAGCTTCAGCTCCCGCGGCAAGCGCGGCGCCCACGGGACCTACCCCGACATCAGCGCGCCCGGCGACACGATCCTGTCCGCCTGCCGGCCGTACCTCGCGGTCTGCAACAGCAGCGCGACGGTGCCGGTCAACGGCCCGGGTGCGACCGACATCGCCACCTTCAACACCATCAGCGGCACCTCGATGGCGGCGCCGCACATCGCCGGCATCGTGGCGCAGCTGTTCGAGGGCCGGCCGGACGCGACGCCGGAGCAGATCGAGCTGGCCATCGAGGACGGCGCGCACCGGTTCGCCGCCGGTGGCGCGTACGAGGCCGACCCGCTGAACCCGGGCTCGCAGACGTCGTTCGACAAGGGCCACGGCCTCGTGGACGTGGTCAGCGCGTTCGCCGAGCTCACCGGCACGACGGCTGCCCCCGTGCAGACCACCCCCTGCACCGACAGCTACACCGACGGGACCGGTGACGCGACCAACCTGCTCGGCAACCCCGGGCTCACCCCGAACGACCCGTCGCTCGACGTCACCGGCGGCACGCTGTCCACCACCGCCGAGGGCGTCCTGCTGACCGTGGCCGTCGACGACCTGGTCGCCGGACCGAACGGGCAGATCGTCGAGCAGACCTTCAACGTGCGCGGCGTGGCCTACTACGTCTTCGCGCAGCGGGCGACCGGCGACGGCACGGTCACCTTCGAGTACGGCGACCAGGGCGGCGCCACCGGCGGTCGCAGGCTGCTCGGCACCACCACCGGCGCCTTCGACGACGACGCCGACACCGTCAGCATCCTGTTCCCGCGCACGGCTGTGACGCCGGCGCTGGCCGACGGCGAGGTCCTCGCCGGGCTGACCGTCACGACCCGCCGCGACGGCGTGCTGCTCATCCCGGACGCCGACACGGCGACGGCCGGCTGCCCGTACACCGTCGGTGCGGTGAGCGTGCCGGAGGAGACGGCGAGTCCCACGGCCACGACGCCTTCCGAGTCGGCCACCACGTCCCCCT
>JAQGJA010000089.1 GCA_028290805.1 Alphaproteobacteria bacterium | reverse complement strand
TTTTCTTGGGAACTCTGCGCGTGTTGGACCTCTTTCTTTTTCTGCAATTCAAAAGATGTCATGATTTCTCTTTCAGACGCTGCTGAAGCAGGCAAGCTAAAAAGAAAAGCCATCATTATCGCTTGCCAAAAATACATCAAATCCGCTCCAAAACCGTCGCAATCCCCTGCCCGCCGCCGATGCACATGGTGGCTAATGCATATTTCTTGCCTTCCCGTTGCAAACGTTGCGCGGCTTTTGCGGTCACGCGGACGCCGGATGCCCCGAGGGGGTGCCCCAGGGCAATCGCGCCGCCATCGGCGTTGAGTTTGGCGGGGTCGATATTCAATTCGCGCAACACCCCAAGCGATTGCGCGGCAAAGGCTTCGTTCAATTCGACGATGTCAATATCATCCAAAGATAATCCGGCGCGTTGCAGGGCTTTATGGCTGGAGGCAACAGGCCCCAAACCCATCAACGCAGCATCACAACCGGAAACCGCCATGGATCTGATTTTGGCCATAGGTTTCAATCCGTATTTCTGCGCAAATTCCAGCGAACAAATCAACGTCGCCGCAGCGCCATCGGTCAGCGGCGAAGACGTGCCCGCCGTTACCGTGCCATTCACATCAAAAGCCGGTTTCAATCCGGCCAGGATTTCCACCGTCGTTTCGGGGCGGATGGTGCCGTCGGTTTTCACATCGCCGATGGGCACGATTTCCTCGTCAAAGCGTCCAGCCGCTTGCGCTTCGGCGGCTTTGCGGTGAGAGTTGACGGCAAATTCTTCCTGTTCGGCACGGCTGATCCCGTATTTTTTGCCCACATTTTCGGCCGTTTCACCCATGCTGATATAAGCGGCGGGATATTTTTCCACCAAAGACGGGTTGGGCATCGGGTTATAGCCGCCCATGGGCACCCGCGTCATGGATTCCACCCCGGCGGCGATATAGGCATCGCCCGAACCGGCCATGATGAGGGCGGCGGCGTTATGGATCGCCTGCATCGACGAACCGCAGAAACGGTTGACGGTGACACCGGCCACCGATTCCGGCAATCCGACCAGTTGTCCGACAATGCGGCCGATATTGAACCCCTGTTCGCCTTCGGGAAAAGCATTGCCGACGATGACATCCTCTAATAAAGCGGGTTCAACGCCCGTTTGGGCGATCAATGCGCGGATGACTTCAGCCAATAAATCATCGGGACGTTTCTTGGCAAAGGCACCTTTATGCGAAGGCTGGAAGGGGCTGCGTTTAAAGCCGACAAGGACGACATCTTTGCTCATGGATTTTCCCCGGTAAAAGAATATCTTCCATTAAAGCAAGGCGGGGTTAAGAAACAATTAGACTTGCTGCAACCGCGCAAGCAAAGTCACCGTATCCCACAACCCTTCATCGGTCGGGATCAGGCGGTTTTCGCGGACGATGGCCATTTTTTGCTCAATTGCCAAAGCCAGGCCCTGGGTCGTCACAGGCGGCATGATTTTATCCAGCGCCATGCCATCGCGGTCGGCTAGGCCAAAAAGCAGTTTTTCGGTCATCTGGTCTTCATCGCTTAAATTCTCCCAGGCTTTCGCGCCCGGGCCTTTGGTGCGCGTCATCCCGTCTTCAGTCAGGCGCGACCAGCCCCCCATCCCCAGCAGATTGCCAAAGCCCGCAAGATGTTTCTGATAAGGGCTTTCATAGCCCGGCAGGCAGGCATGAAAACGGTCGTAAAAATGGAAATTATACTCGCGCAGGGCCGATTGCAGGCGCTGCCATTTGGCGAAATCCTTTAGCTCATAGAAACTGACATGCTGGACCCCGCATTGCAGCCAGAAACGCAGCATCTTGATATAATAATCGACGCTGAAACGCTTGTCCCAGTTAAACGTGATGTCGCATTGCGTATCGGCCAGGCGGGCGCGCAGGGCGCCCATATCGCGAAAGACGCTTTTCTGGGGCACGATGCTGAGGCGGTTGACCGAAAACTGCATCTTTTCCAGCTGGGCCGGATGGATTTCGGCGATGGTGAAATCGGCATGGGGATAAAGATCGGGATCAAAAGCTTCGAAGTCCGCTTCGTCGCAGTCGATTAGCCGCCAATAGGCGATGGCGGGCCGCTCGTCCGGCAAAGACGGCGCGGCAAATTTTTTGCAGGCATCAAGATACAGCGCGTAATTCATGCATTTGTTTCAGTTGTTGCAACAGATCTTTCATGGCCTGGCCACGATGGGAGATTTTGTTTTTCTCGTCAATGCTGAGTTCGGCATAGGTCCGGCCCAGCCCCTTGATTTCGAACCAGCGGTCGAAACCGAATTCTCCGTCGCCGCGCTGTTCACGTTGCAAAACGCCATCGATGCGGCCCGTGGCAAGAATTTCGCGCCCGTCGGGGAACAGGACGATCACGACCGTAGTCAGGTAGCAATCAGATGGTCGCCCGTCCAGCTGGTTAAACAAATCTTCCACCGCCTGGGAATAACCGCCCAAGCATTGGGCATAAGGCGCGGTATCCACACCCGGGAAATCACCCAACGCTTCAACCACTAACCCGGAATCATCGGCCAGCACAGCCATACCCGTTGCCTTGACAGCGGCCTGCGCCTTGATCCGGGCATTGTCAGTAAAGGTTTTGCCGTCTTCCGCAGGTTCGGGCAGTTGATGCATACGCGCATCTGTTACTGTAAACCCGGCCTGTTCCAGTAAAGGGGTCAATTCGGCAATTTTATGAATGTTTTGACTGGCGATCAGGATTTCCGGCATCTATTCCACATTTGTTTTTTATATGCGTTGCGCTTATTTGATTACGTTATCAAAGCATAACTTATTTTTTAATTTTAGACGAGGACAATTCCAAAATGAAGATCCAATCCTTTTTAACCGTCGCCGCCATTGCCGTCAGCCTTGCGCTGCCAGCCTGTATGTACCACGACGCCGCTGTAAATGACATCCAGACCGACCGCAAAGTCATCAGCGGCGATCCAGCTACTGGCAATTACGTAGAAGAAGTCACCGAACGCGGTCCGAACTATTCCAAAACCACTTCGGTAACACATTCGATTGCCACCAAACAGGTTGATCCAGCCACGGTTAAAAACCCGAACGCGACAACCCATACGGTAAAAGAAACCAATGTACGCCGCGTGATGACCCCAGAAGGCATCAAAGAAAATAAAACTGCCACTGAGAGCCATTCGGTAACACCAAACGAATAAGCTTTTCTTCTAAAGCATAGTCGAACGGGGAAGTGCACATGAATAATGAGGCTTCCCCGTTTGTTATTAAACTTAAATCATAAGGAACAAAGACATGACCCATACGAAATTTATCGCCGCCATTTTGATCGCCACCGCCCTGAGCCCTGCGGCTTTTGCCCAGACGCCTGATGTCAACAGCCCCGGCATCAACAGCCATGGCACCGAAACCATCTCGACCACCGTCGGCGGCCCGAACGGCGTTTACACTGAAACCGAATCAGTCAAGACCAAGAACGGCGTTGTCGTCGACCATGATGTTTCCACCGCCGGTGACCCATCCGTTGCAGCGACGACCACCATCGATACCGGCGCCGCTATTGACGGCGTGCCTGCCCCCGCCATCGTGCCCGATGTTACCGCCGCTATTCCCGACCTGAGCCCGACGGAAATGCCGCCCATCGCCGGTGACGCAGCCATCACAGGCGGCGAGCATATCGAGCATGTGACCACGACCAAGCGCATCAAGGGCGCTGCTGGTGAACAGGTCATCACCGATACCGTCCATGTCGAGAAAAAAGCACCTTAATTCAGGCAATAGAGGAAGATCATGCGCCATATCCTGTTTGCCGCAGCACTTCTTTCATCCATCCTGCTAAACAGTACGGCTGCCCTGGCCCAGTCCCAGGACAGCCGCACAACGGCGGGCGATAGCCCGGCAAAAATTCATACTTATCGCGACCGGGTCATCGACGTGCAAAATGTCGAAATCCAGGTGCCGGCCGATGTCGTTACCACCAATGACGGGCATGAACCAATTGTTGCCACCATTGAATATGGGGGCATAAGGGAACCGGCGCTGGCGCCCGTTCAAAGCACCAGGCCGCCGCTTACCCCTTTCCCCCGTGCTGCGCCCTTGGAACGCTCTTACCGCAATACCCGCAGCTGGGATATCGCCCCGATCGACCCAGATGCGCATATCACAACTTATCCCGTCCGTTGAAAGGAATTATGATGCAGAAATATTTACTGGTGCTTTTCTTTCTTGGCGGTTTGATACCCCTTCTGATACCTGTGGCGCATGCCCAGACCAGCACCACGCAATCGGTGACAACGCAATCGGCCACCCGCGCCGATCCCAATGCCTGGCGCCGGAACGACAATTACATGCGTGGCGATAACCGCAATGATGGCTATGATGCAAGCGATCCGAAATATAATGCGGGCAATGGTTATAATGGCGCATATGAGGGATATTTCCCTCAACGTCCCATAAATTCCAACGGCAATGCTTCGGTCCGCGGCAACAGGACCTATAATGAAAACAGCCGTTTTTCGCATCGCCGCCGCATAAGGGATAATGATAATACCGGCAATAACCGCCCGCGCCCCATCCAGGGAAATCTTTCGGTCGTGCCGCCCGTGACCACGAATGTCATTGTCAACCAGGGCACCACCACTACAACCACCACGCCATAAATTATTTCAGCGCATCCAGTTGCATCAGGTTCAGTTCGGCAACGCCCTTGCGCGCAAGTGCCATGAGTTGTTCAAATTGTTCCGGTGAAAACGGGTCTTTTTCCGCCGTTGCCTGCACTTCGACCAGGCCGCCTGTAGCGGTAATGACAAAATTACTGTCGGCCTGGGCGTTTGAATCCTCGGTGTAATCCAGGTCCAATACCGGCTGCCCGTCCACAATCCCGCAGGATATGGCTGCCACCACTTCTTTCAGCGGGTTTTTCGCCAAGGCCCCGATGCGCATCAGATGCTTGACCGCCAGCGCCAAGGCGACATAGCCGCCCGTAATGGCGGCGGTGCGCGTGCCGCCATCGGCCTGGATCACGTCGCAGTCGATCTTGATCTGCATTTCTCCCAAAGCCTTCATGTCGATCACCGTGCGCAGCGAACGCCCGATCAAACGCTGGATTTCCTGGGTCCGGCCCGAAGCCCCGCCTTTGGTGGCCTCTCGGTCCATCCGGCTATGGGTCGAGCGCGGCAACATACCGTATTCAGCCGTCACCCAGCCGCTCCCCTTGCCCTTCAGCCAGGGCGGCGTCTTATCCTCGGCGCTGGCCGTACACAGGACATGCGTATCGCCGAACTTGATCAAACAAGACCCTTCGGCATATTTCGAGATATCGGTTTCAATGGAAACGGCGCGAAGCTGATCAAAAGCGCGGCCGGAAAGGCGGGTCATGGAATCCTTACATTTTCAATTTGTCTTGTTCATCAGCCAGGCATGTTAGCTTCATGCTTTCCCTTGCCTGCAAAGGTCGTAGCATAACAAGGCCGTTTTGGGCAACGGTGACATAAGGCGCTATATTTGGCACGGGATGCGTCAGGCATTCGCCCAGATTTCTGAAATGACCCAGGATCTGATAATTTTCATGATAAATGGTTGGACTTATATCATATAAACGGTAATAGGTTTCCACTTTCTGCGTATAAGGGGTTGCATCGCATAAAAAATCCCTTTTAAAAATAATCGCTTGTATGCGAGGATTTTCTTTATGCTTAAAATAAGACCGTTCATATTCAAAATCGCGGTCATCAGCATCTTCAAAATGGTTCATTTCGTAACCGCTGGGGTGGAATTTGCTGAAATCCGCAGCCAGCATTTCCCGGAACTCATCAATGATTTGATCCCCTTTGGTTTCAGGCTGCGTCCACCTGTTGTAATAAGGCTGGATATAAAAAGATATCGGCTTGAGAGTAAAGGGAGGAATGATCATATAAATATCCATTTAAAATTACCATATTTGTAGTCATGCCCTATTGGTTATGCAAGCCTTGTTTTGAATATAATTGTTAAATCCATGGTTTGTGCTAAGGATAACCATGCTTCTTAATGA
>JAQGJA010000070.1 GCA_028290805.1 Alphaproteobacteria bacterium | reverse complement strand
TAGGAACAATTTTAAGTTTATAACGCAAAAAGCGGCCCAAACCGGGCCGCTTTGCCTAAATTACCTTATCCACCCGAAAAGGCGTCTATTCCATTGTAAAATACATCCAGCAGGTAATTTCCTCGCTATTGATGTAATTGCCGTTGGGGTCACAGTTCCATTCATGGTCCCCTGTGACGCTGCCGCTGTCGCCCAGGCCGTCATCCATCTTGGCGTCCAGCTGGCGGGCGCGCAAAGGTGAAATCGCCGGAAATGCGTCAATCCCGTTTGAGAGGGGGGAACCCTGCAGACGAAGCACGTTGCCCAGGCCTTTATCCCCGATGATAAAATTCTGGCTGGTAGCATTGAAGACGGAAAAGCCGCCATTTACCTTGGCCGCAGGCGCGGTAGAACCCCAGACCGCATTGAGGGGATTCGAACTGGGATCAACGCCGCTGATCAGGTGAGCCAGCGCCATGTGTTTCCAAAAATAACTGGTTTCCACCAAAGGAGCGGCAATCGTGCCGGCCTGGTTGATATTGTCGGAATTGCGCAGGCCGGGCTGACCCACAATGCCGTTACCGTCGCCATTGCCGCAATTATTGGCTGCCGTACAACCGGGCAGGCGGGCCGTTGCCCTGGCCATATCGCCCGGGCGGGCGGCATAAGCGTCCTGAAAGGTGACAAAAGCGCCGGCATAGGCTTTGACCTGCTGGATCGTCCCGGTAATTCGGGCATTCTCCATCAATTCCTGGCCGCGCAGGATGCCGCCGATCAAAAGGCCGATGATCATCAGTACAATGGCCAGTTCGACCAGGGTAAAGCCCTTTTGGTCGACGGGGGCGGACAGGGAAAAGGGGGCTTTAGCCATGAAACAAAGAATCCTCAGACAGGGATAAACGTCCTACAAGGATATAACGCCCATTTGAAGAAAGGATTAAAACTGCAGGCGATAACCAAAAGGCAACAGCCGCGCCATATCCAATACATCGCATAGCATGCCCGGTTCATCGCGGTCGATCAGGATAAGCGTATCGGCATCGCTGAACCCGGCCATGGTCTGGCGGCACAAGCCGCAGGGAGACCGCCCCGTTATATCAGGCTGGCCGCGATTGGGGGTGGAAACAGCCAGATATTTGATCCGCCGGAACCCCTTGGCCACCACGTAATGGAGCAAGGCCCTTTCGGCGCAGATTCCGCCATTCAGCACCGCCATTTCCGCATTGGCCGCCGTGAAAATCTCCGCCTCCCCATCATCGGCCATGATACAGGCCGCCCCGACCGCAAAGGGCGCCGTGCTGTAATTATGATACGCCGTCTCGGTCGCCAGCCGCGCTGCCTCGATCAACTGCCGGATCAGGGCAGGGTCGATTACCACCAATCTTTGTGGAATAGTTTGGCCAGGCACGACCAGTTTTCCCAATGGCGTTTCCGTCACGTATTCCGGGATGGTCAGTTCGGGCAGGGAAAGCGTTTGCATTATTTGGTCCTTGTGCGCAACAGGGCTGAGGCCTGTTTATTATACAGATTTTTTAAAGCTAAACATCAAATTCCAGCAGCAAGGCCGCATGGTCCGAGACCAGGTCGGGCAGGACTTCAAAGCGGTTGACGGTGATATCATCGCTGACCCAGATATAATCGACGGTGGTCATGTTCCGCGCAAACTGGTTGCGGGTCGTTTCCACTTTATTTTCGATGCACAGATTAAGCAGTTTTTCGTTCAATGGTTTTAACGATAGAGAGTCGGGTGCCAGGTTGAAATCACCGGTTAGAATTACCGGTCCTTCCAGTGCATCGATGTACCGGGCAAGGCGTTGGCAATGTTTTTCGGTCAGTTCATTGCCCTGCTTGTTTGTCCCTTTGGCGTTATAGCCATGATAATTTAGCATGTTTAAAGAACGGCCATGCGGAAGCGAGGCCACACCATGCTGGAACAATTTATTATTATATTGCGGATCGCCTCCCGGCCGGAAATCTTTGATATAGCCTGAATTGGTGAATTCGTCGTATGTTTTTGTAAAGGGAAACCTCGATAAAATCGCATTGCCAAAATAGACTTTCATGCCGCAGAAATTGTAATCATGCGTCGGGCTGAAGAAAAAATTTTCCAGGCCGGAATCTTCCTGCACGATCTGCAGGAAATCAAAAAAATCCGACCGCCCTTCCGGGCTGCTGACGACTTCCTGCAGATGTAGAATATCCGGCCGCTCCTTTTTGACAAGATTTCCGATTGCCTCCGCCAGCGGACCGCCCCAGGCATTGAGTTGGATTAGTTTCATATCTATCTCACAAACACAAAACGACTATCATCCGATAGTTTTTTATCGAATTTATACCCGGCATAATCAAATTTCTTCAGCGCTGCCGCATCCGTCACGCGCTGTTCAATCACATAGCGCGCCATCATGCCGCGGGCTTTTTTGGCGAATAATGCTACGATCTGGACTTTGCCGTTTTTGTTTTCCTTGAAATCGCACTGAATGAACGGCGCGTTCAATTCTTCGACCTGCACCGCCTTGAGATATTCCTGGCTGGCGCAGCCGATCACCGCGCCGATCTTGTTCTTGCGGATCAGTTCATTCATATAGGCGGTAATGTCGCCACCCCAGTATTGATACAGGTTTTTATATTTTCCAACCGGTGCGATGCCCATTTCCAGCCGATAGGCCTGGATGGCATCAAGGGGCTGCAGCAAACCATACAAACCTGAAAGCATGCCGATATGATTATGCGACCATTTTAAATCATCATCCGCAAGATCATCGGCATTCAGCCCCTGATAGACATCGCCTTTATAGGCCAGAATGGCGGGCGCGAAAGGTTGCGTTGTAAAATCCTTGAACCGCGCCGCATTCAGCGCCGCCAGTTTTTCGCTGATTCCCATCAGTGTCTGCAGTTTAGGCGCGCTGAGTTTTTTCATCGCGGCAACCAGTTCCTGCGCCCGGTCCTGGAAATGCGGCGTGGTGGTTTTCAGCCCCGTGCGCCGCACCGTAAAATCCAGCGTTTTCGCCGGAGATAATAAAACAAGCACCATATCCGAAATTCTTTCGCCCGTTAATTTTCCCGCCGGAATTGCGCCAGCGTGTTTTCCAGCAAGGCCAGGACATCGCCGCGCATATCGGGACGGTCCAGGGCAAAGGCGATATTGGCTTCGATAAAGCCCATCTTGTGCCCGCAATCATAGCGCTTTCCATCGAAACGCACGCCGGTGAAATCCTGGGCTTTCAATAATTCCTGCATGGCGTCGGTCAGCTGGATTTCACCGCCCGCCCCTGTTTTATGCTGGCCCAAAAGGTCGAAAATCTCCGGCTGTAAAATATAGCGCCCGGTGATCGACAAATTGCTGGGCGCATTTTCGGGGCTGGGCTTTTCCACCATGCCGGTGATTTTCATGATCTGGTTTTCGTCCATCTGGCCTGCGACGATGCCGTAATTTTTTATCTGCGCTTCAGGCACTTCCATCAGTGCCAGCATATTGCCGCCTTTTTCCTCGTAAATCTTCATCAATTGCGCCAGGCAACCGATGGAATGCAGCACGATTTCGTCGGGCAGGATGACGGCAAAAGGTTCATTCCCCACCAGTTCGCGCGCGCACCACACCGCATGCCCCAGGCCAAGGGGCGAATGCTGGCGCGTGACGGCCAGCTTCCCTGTGGGGATTTCCGTTTCAAGCGCCAGTTCCAGCAATTCTTTTTTGCCGCGCGCTTCCAA
>JAQGJA010000065.1 GCA_028290805.1 Alphaproteobacteria bacterium | reverse complement strand
TCCGATTTATCCAGCCATTCAATGGGCCCCTGCCAGATGATGCGGCCTTCATAGATCATGGCGACGCGGTCGGCAATTTTGCGGACCGATGCCATGTCATGCGTGATGGTCAGCGCCGTTGCGCCGATTTCCCTGACGCAGTCCTTGATCAGTTCATTGATCACATCGGCCATGATAGGGTCAAGGCCGGTGGTGGGTTCGTCAAAGAAAATGATTTCGGGCTGAGTCGCAATGGCGCGGGCCAGGGCGACGCGTTTTTGCATCCCGCCGGATAATTCAGCCGGGAATTTCATGGCGACATCAGAACCCAGACCCACCATGCGCAGTTTTTCGATGGCGGTATCGACGCCTTGGTCAATCTCGATTTTGCCGGTCTGGATCAGGCCGAAACAGACATTGCGCCAGACGGGCAGCGAGTCGAACAATGCTCCGCCCTGGAACAGCATGCCGAATTTGTTCTGTACCGCACGGCGGTCGCTGCGGGATAATTTGCGCATATCCTGGCCATCAACCAGTATCTGGCCCTTATCAGCCTGGATCAAGCCCAGGATGCATTTTAATGTCACCGATTTCCCGCTGCCCGAGCCGCCGATGATGACGACCGATTCCCCCGGATTTACATCCAGATTGACGCCGCGCAGCACCTGGTTGCGGCCAAAGCTTTTATGCACGTCGGTCAGGCGGATTTTGGGGTTGGATGCCATGTAATATTGCCTTAACTGAAAAATGCCTGGGTCAGGATATAGTTGAAGATCAGGATCAGAATGCTGGCTGCCACCACGGCATTGGTGGTCGCACGCCCCACCCCTTGCGCGCCGCGGCCGGAATTATAGCCGTTGTAACAGCCCATCAGCGCCACGATAAAACCGAATACCGCCGCCTTGGTCAGGCCTGAGGCGACATCGACAAATTGCAGGTAATCCAGGCTTTGTTTCAGATACGTCGCCGGATTGAAATTCAGCTTGTACACCCCGACCAGAAACCCGCCGAACACACCGATAATATCAGCGACCAGCACAAGCAAAGGCAGCATCAATGTCCCGGCCAATAGCCGCGGCGCGATCAGATATTGATAGGGGTTAGTGGACAAGGTGGTCAAGGCGTCAATCTGTTCGGTCACCTTCATCGTGCCGATCTCGGCGGCCATGGAAGCACCAATGCGGCCCGCCACCATCAGCCCGGCCAGCACGGGGGCCAGTTCGCGTGTAACGGATAACACGACAACCGTGGCCACGGCGGATTCGGCATTAAAGCGGGCAAAGCCGGTATAAGATTGCAGCGCCAGCACCATTCCGGTGAACAACGCCGTCATGCCGACGACCGGCAGGGAATAATAACCGATATCGACAAACTGGCGCAAAATCGTGCGCGGATAGAAGGGCGGCGTCACCAGCGCTTTGAGGCAATTGCCGATAAAAACGGTCAAATGCCCGACAGCGCCCAGAAACCCCAGCACGGCACGGCCCGTATGCTGCATCAAATGCAGGGACCAATGGATAAAGGGGCTTGTGCGTTGTATTTTCATGACAAAACCATGGCACAAGCCTATGGGTGAATCAAGAACTATAGACGCGGGTAAAACGCCACCCCAGCGCGGTCAGGACTTCATAGCCGATCGTGCCCATGTCTTTGGCCAGATCGTCGGGCCTTTGCTGCGGGCCCAGCACCTGTAAGAAATCGCCGGGTTTCAGTGCGGCGTTTTTAAGCGCGGAAATATCCACGGTCACGACATCCATCGACACCCGGCCCAATATGGGCAAGGCGATATCGTCATAAAACAGCTTTCCCTTATTGCTAAGCGTGCGCATAAATCCATCGGCATAGCCAAGAGCGACGGTGGCGAGAAGCTGGGATTTTTGCACGGGGCACGATACCCCGTATCCCACCGTGCCATCTTCCTCCGCCGCGCGAATTTGCAGGATAGGCACGGAAAGGCGCAACGATTCCTGCATCGGGTTCGGGTTTCCGGGCATCGGGTTCACCCCATAAATGGCCGCGCCGGGACGGATCATGTCAAAATGAAAATCATCCCCGCAATAAATGCCGTCCGATGCAGCCAAGGATTTTTTGACGCCCGGCAATTTCTGCGTTGCCGCAATAAAACGCTGGCGCTGTTGTGCATTCATCGGATGATCATGCATATCGGCACAGGCCAGATGACTCATTACCAGATCCACATTCAGATGGCCGAAATCCGTTTTTTCGAATTCCCCAAGATTAAATCCCAGCCGATTCAAACCCGTATCGACATGCAGCGCGCAAGGGAGGTCGTTATTCCACAGACGGGCCTGGCCCGCATCGTTCAGTACGGGGACGAGGTTATATTCAGCAAACATTTTTTCTTCGCCCTGCATGAGGCCATTCAGCACATAGATATTCGCCTCCGGCAACAGCGCGCGAAGCTCGATGCCTTCTTCGACCAGCGCGACGAAAAAATCCCTTGCGCCGGTGGTGAATAATGCCGGAGCGATTGGGGCCAGGCCCAGGCCATATGCATTGGCTTTGACGACCGCTGCACAAAGGGCACCCGGGGCTTTCTTTGTTAGGGCGCGATAATTATTTTGGATGACGCCAAGCGAAATGGTAAGCGTGCCGCGCATAATTACTCATGCGATCCCATGGCGGAAAGCTGTTGCTTGGTCATCTCGTCCAGATTGCCGAATTTGGTGAATTCGCCGATGAAGGACAGATAGACCGTGCCGATGGGACCATGGCGCTGTTTGCCGATAATGCATTCCGCCGTGTTTTGCGTCCGCTCCAGCAATTGGCGTTTTTTATGGTCGCCCGACATGTCGGCGGTGATTTCGCGGGCCAGGTAATATTCATCGCGATAGACGAACATCACGACATCGGCGTCCTGTTCGATCGAACC
>JAQGJA010000056.1 GCA_028290805.1 Alphaproteobacteria bacterium | reverse complement strand
GCGGCGGCGTGAAAACCGTGATGATACCGATAGAAAACCAAAAGGATCTGGCGGACATTCCCGACAATGTCAAACAGGGCATGGAAATCATTCCGGTCGAATCAATCGATCAGGTCCTGGAACATGCGCTTTCGCGGCGTCTGGTTCCGTATCTTGAGGAAATCGAGGCGATTCCCGCTGAATCACCCGCCAAACCCAGTGACGACGCGGGTTCCGAGCGGATTCACCATTGAACTGACCTGTAAAAAAGCGTATTGCTGATCCATGGCTCTTATTGAGCCAAGGGTCAGCAGACGCTTTTATTTTTTAAAATCTCTGCGGGCTTTATTTCAACACTTGTATAACACAAGGGGATAATCCGTGAATAAACAAGAACTCGCCGCATTCGTAGCGAAACAAGCCGGCATCACCGCCGCAGCAGCCCAAAAAGCCATTGACGCAACATGCGAAGGCATCACGACAAGCCTGCAAAAAGGCGACGACGTACGCCTGGTTGGCTTTGGTACGTTCACCCGTACAGAACGCGCTGCCCGCGAAGGCCGCAATCCGCAAACAGGCGACACGCTGAAAATCGCCGCCTCTTTCCAGGCAAAATTCAAAGCCGGCAAAGCCCTGAAAGATACCGTGAACGGCACGACTGCTAAAAAGAAAAAAGCAGCTTAATATTTTAAATGTTAAATTCAAAGGCGTGCGAAGACGGTTCTTCCACGCCTTTTTATCAGGCGCAAAAGCTAACTTTATATTGCGCCACAGTCCCTGTTGTAACGTCTTTCAAATTTTCATCATCATAATCGATTGAATCAGTCGGCTCCTGGGGTGTTTCTTCGCTTTGACAGTTTATATTGAACAGGTCATGCCGTGTCATGGCATTTATCACGCCTGACTTTTCCCAGGTAAGTTCACCTTTCTGGTAACGTTCCACCAGCATCTCGGCCGCCTTTAAACTGTGCACGCAGCTTTTATCGTCGAACATGGGGACCGAGGTTATAAATTCAAGCGCCTCTTCCTCCTCGACCGATTTAATCATGATGGCGTCATAAAACTGTGGACCGATGACTCCGTGGGTTATTTCCGTTACCGGGATCATCTTTCCATCTTTACCGGCATAAATATCAAAGGAATATTGGGGTATGTCCGTTTTAACAGCCGAGGTTATTTCGGTCGCCTCTCCCTGCCACAAGCGCCGTTGAAAATCGCTGAAATAATAAGAAATTGTCATGAACGTTCTCTGGGTTCAGTGGTTACTTAGAGGAATTTGGGGGTAAAGTCAATAAAATATGTAATCAAGCCAGTGGAAACATTTTACAAGATCAGTCCGCTTGTTGCTTGCTGACCGGCGCGCGTGCTTATCGAACGCAGGAGGAACATATGTCTGTCACAAATTCATAAAATTATTGAATTCAAATTTGTTTTCTGCTTTTCTCCGTGCAACCGTCGAATATGGCGTTGCTAGACTCTCGGATTTTCAAGCTATGTAGCAAAGGCAGCAACTATTGGCTCCAGATAACCCGTTCCATAATATCAATCATATGTCTGGGCTTACGGCTCAATATGATTGGAAATTAACGCCGCTTGGGGCCATTGAAAAATGGCCCCAATCAATGCGTATGCTGCTTGGGATCATGCTGGGTTCGCACCAGCCGATGTTCATAGCCTGGGGTCCTCAGCGAATCATGTTTTATAATGACAGCTATGCTTCTATTTTGGGACGCAAGCATCCGACAGCGCTTGGCCAGCCGATGGAAAAAGTCTGGACTGAGATCTGGAGCGACCTTGAGCCCATTGTTAACAGCACTTACGCGGGTCAATCCATCCATATGGACGATATTGAGCTGCAAATGGAACGCCACGGCCATCCTGAAGAAACGCATTTCTCTTTTTCCTATACGCCCGTCCGCGGAGATGGCGGTGAGGTGCTTGGCCTGTTTTGTGCCTGTACGGAAACAACCGCAAAAGTATTCGCCGAGCGTCGCATCGCCGCGGAAACCGAACGTTTGCGTCAGATGTTTCAAAAAGCGCCGGGCTTCATCACCATGTTGCGCGGTCCCACACATATTTTTGAATTCGTCAACGATGCTTATCTGCAGCTGGTGGGACATCGTGATATTGTGGGACTGCCTGTGCGGGAAGCCTTGCCGGAAGTTGAAGGCCAGGGCTTTTTTGAGTTGCTGGATCAGGTATACAACACAGGCGTCGTGTTCACCGGTCACAGTTTACAGGTTTTTTTGCAGCGCACGCCTGGCAGCGCGCCGGAAGAATCCTTTCTCGATCTTGTCTATCAGCCGATCAAGGATGGCAATGATGCAGTAACGGGCATTTTCGTCGAAGGCTATGACGTTACCGAGCGCATCCGTTCCGAAGAATCGATGCGCGAGATGAGCCAGCATTTGCGCCTGATGGTCGAAAGTGCCGCCGATTACGCCATTATCTCGACCGATAACGACGGCTTCATTTCCAGCTGGAACAGCGGCGCCGAACGTATTTTCGGGTATACGGCACAGGAAGCCATTGGTCAGTGCGTTAGCATTATTTTCACCGAAGAAGACCGCGAAGCGCGCACCCCTACACATGAACGCGAAATCGCGCTTAAAGAAGGCAGGGCCACGGATGAACGTTGGCATGTGCGAAAAAACGGCGAGCGCTTTTATGCCAGTGGCACAACGGCGGCCATGTATGACGACGACAAGCAAATCCGCGGCTATATTAAAATATCGCGCGACATGACGGAAATGCGCCGGACCCAGGAAGCGTTGATTGATGCGCGAAATGCAGCAGAAGCGGCCAATATTGCGAAATCGGAATTCCTGGCTAATATGAGCCATGAAATCCGCACGCCGATGAACGCCGTGATCGGGCTGTCCAATATTCTAGCGGGCAGCGAACCCTTAACTGACGCCCAGCGTAATTTCGTCAGAACCCTGCAGATGAGCGCCGATTCCCTTTTGGCGCTGATCAATGATCTTTTGGATATTTCCAAGATCGAGGCGCGCAGCATCGACCTGGAACATGTGCCATTCAGCATGACCCAGATCATCCAGGAAATCATCAGCATGATGGGTGTGCGTGTCCACGAAAAAGGCCTTACCTTCAGTGGCGACGGTGAATGTGTCGAACACCGCATGTTCATGGGCGACCCTACCCGCCTTCGCCAGATTATCCTGAATTTGTGCAGCAACGCCGTAAAATTCACCCATCAGGGCGGCGTGCATCTCAGTATCAGTTGTAATCCGGGCGACCGGCCAGGCGTCGAAAATATCTGCATCGCGATCAAGGATACCGGGATCGGCATTCCGAAAAACAAACAGGCCGATATTTTCCAGAAATTCGTCCAGGCCGATTCTTCCGTCAACCGCAAATATGGCGGCACCGGCCTGGGCCTGGCCATCACCAAGACGCTGACCGAGATCATGGGCGGCACACTAACGGTTGAGAGCATCGAAGGGCAGGGTTCGACCTTTACGGTCTGCGTGCCCCTTGAAATTGCCGGCACAGTCGACATCCAGGAAGCCGATTATTCCCTGCCGAAAATCTTTGAACCTTTTGCAGCAAGTGCAAAGAAAAAAATCCTGCTGGTCGAAGATTACGCCCCCAATGTCCTGGTGGCTACGTCGTTTCTGGAAAATTTCGGCTATGACTGGGATGTCGCCTCAGACGGCATGCAGGCGCTTGAGAAGCTTAAAACGGGCCGCTATGACCTGATATTGATGGATGTCCAGATGCCCGGCCTCAACGGGCTGGATGCCACAGGATTGCTGCGCGAATACGAAAAACAGCATAACCGTCCCCGCATCCCGGTCATCGGCATGACCGCCCACGCTATGGCTGGCTACCGCGAACGCTGCCTCGGCGCCGGCATGGACGAATACATCGCCAAACCCTTTAATCCCGATGAATTAAAGACACTGATTGCCGAGCAGTTGAAATAAAAGGAAGGCTTCAATAACATCACGGGATGTTTTGAAGATTGGTGGGCGGTGAGGGATTTGAACCCCCGACCACTTCGGTGTAAACGAAACGCTCTACCGCTGAGCTAACCGCCCGGTGAAGCCGAATATAACGGGGAAAGCGGGGGTGTCAACCTGATTTGCACGGGGTTTATTTCGGGTGTCGCCGTCTAATTTCTTGCAGTAAAAGGAGTAAATTCTATACTCTCTGGGCGACTCATAAAGAGTTGCAATTTCCGATTTTGTCCTTAAGCTTCTGATAATAAGTTATTTAGGAGTCTTTATGAAGTCGTCAAGAACGATCCTACTTGCAGTTATCTTCTCGATTTTTGCAGCCTTCTTGACAGTCAAAATGATGGTCCCTGAAACAGGCATAGTCAAAAATGAAGCCAAAAAGGAATCTGTTTACGATCGGGTCATGCGTACCGGGACTTTACGCTGCGGCTATGCGCTTTCCCAGCCACAGATGATGAAAGACCCCAATACGGGGAAATTATCCGGGGTGGATTACGATGTCTGGGAAGCGATCGGCAAGCAACTGAATGTAAAAATCGAATGGACGGAAGAAGTCGGCTGGGGCAATTTTATCGAAGGCCTGCGCACCAGTCACTATGATGCATTCTGCAGCAATATCTGGGCCGATTATGCGCGAACCAAGCTTTTGACGTTGACGATACCGACGATTTATTCTTTTGTTCAAACCTATGTGCGCGCCGATG
>JAQGJA010000045.1 GCA_028290805.1 Alphaproteobacteria bacterium | reverse complement strand
GAATTCCGCACTGCTCTCGCGCTGTCCGGTATTTATCCTCAATCGTTTGGATGAAGCGGCGCTGGATAAAATCGTGCAGCGCGCGCTTGTCACGCTGGATAAAAAACTGCCGCTGACCAGCGATGCGCATCATATGCTGCTCTCTTTGGCCGATGGGGACGGGCGGTATTTGCTGGTGATGGTCGAGGCGATCTTGGGCGCCAATGTCAAACACGACCTGACACCGGAAATGCTGGAAGAACTGGTGCAGCAGCGCGCACCGCTCTACGACAAAAACCAGGAAGCGCATTACAACCTGATTTCCGCCCTGCATAAATCGGTGCGCGGTTCCGATGTGGATGCCGCGCTTTATTGGCTGGCCCGCATGCTGGCCGGCGGGGAGGACCCGCATTTCATCGCCCGCCGCGTCCTGCGCATGGCGAATGAAGATATCGGCCTGGCGGATCCCCAGGCGGTGGCTGTTGCACTTTCGGCCTGGCAGACTTATGAACGCCTGGGTTCCCCGGAAGGCGAGCTAGCCATCGCCCAGGCCGTCGCCTATATGGCTACTGCGCCGAAATCGAATGCGATTTATACGGCATATAAAGCCGTGATGCGCCGGGCCCGCGAAACCGGCTCATTAATGCCGCCGCCGCATGCCGTAAATGCGCCGACAAAGCTGATGAAAAATGCAGGGTATGCGAAAGGCTATCAATACGACCACGATAATGCGGAAGGATATTCAGGGCAGAATTATTTTCCCCTGGATATGCCGCGGGAGGTTTATTACGAACCGGTCGAGCGCGGGTTTGAGCGGGAGATACAGAAACGCCTTGCTTATTTCGCAGGTAAAAGGCAGAAGTAAACCATGAAAAATGAACCTATCCTCATTGACGAAGGCGATGCCGGACAGCGGCTGGATCGCTGGCTGCAGCAGAAATATGGTCATATCACCTATCTGTTTATCCAGAAAGCCATCCGCAAGGGCGATATCCGCCTGAACGGGAAAAAGGTCGATGGCGCGGTAAGGCTGGAAAGCGGGCAACTGCTCCGCCTGCCGCCGGCCTTTTACCATGCGCCCGATCCCCATGCCTTCCGCCCGCTGAGTCCAGACGAATTGAAACAGGCGAAGTGGATGGTGGCCTATGAGGATGATTTTGTCCTGGGCCTGAATAAACCGCATGGCCTTGCCACACAGGGCGGCACAAAAACTTATAAGCATGTCGACCGATTATTGCATGCTTTTACGGACGCATTCGGGGACCGGCCGAAACTGGTGCATCGGTTAGATAAAGACACCAGCGGCATTATGATCGCCGCAAAAAACCGGATCGTCGCGGCCAAACTGGGCAGTTCATTCAAACAGCGCGAAGTCGATAAAACCTATCTGGCCATCACGGTTGGCGTACCGCGTGCGCATCGTGATACGATCAACCGCCCCTTGCTCAAAACGATTACGCCCGATGGCGAAAAAGTCGTCGTCGACAGAGAAGGCAAGGATGCCGTGACGATTTACAGCGTGCTGTCCTTTGCGGGGCAGGATCTGGCCCTGGTGGGCCTGCGCCCGGAAACGGGCCGCATGCACCAGTTGCGCGCGCATCTGGCGCATATTAACACACCGATATTGGGCGACCGGAAATATGGCGGCGTGCTGGATTTCGGCCCCTATAGCGAGGCCAGCAAGGAACGTTTATGGCTGCATGCACTATATCTGCATCTGCCGCACCCGGTAACGGAAAAGCCGCTGGATCTGTTTGCGCCGGTGCCGAAAGCCATGAAAGACACCCTGGAAAAATGGAACATGGCCGTGCCGGGTGTGACCGATACCCAGACGCCAACGGACCCGATGGATGAGGCTGGCAAAAATTTTGTCTAATATGGAATGATTTTCTTTGACAAAAAGTGATTCGGTGTGATGTAATGCACCTTATGATGATTTCCGCGACCCGTTCTTATTTCTTCGGTTTTTATTTCTGGCGATAAGCCAGGTTCATCATATTTACTCAAAACCCAGATACCAGTCGCTTTATTTCCCTCTTAAGGGGATATCTCTCCATATTTGAAGAACGGAATTCACAATGCCAAACACAATTATCTGTACTGCCACATCCACGCCGAAAACGATCTCAGAAGATTTAAAGAAGTCAAAATCCTCTCCTGAAAAAGTTGATGTTATCCTTGCCGTTGGGGCAGAAATATTGGAAACCAATCGTAAACATGTTCCTCAATTATTGGGCGCCATGAAGCCTTATGCCGAAAACATTAATTTAATTTGCGATCCTTTGTCTGGGAACGAGGCTCTTGTTTCTTCGGGCAATAGCCTGGAAGGCCTGGCCGAGATGGAGGCCCGGACTGTAAGATTACGGGCTTCCGAGGCAGAATTGCCTATTTCGCTTAAGCTGGATGAAAACAAAATTGATGCTGTCAGCGCTCAAAAAATCAAAGAAATTTTTGACACGGCTGTTGATCCCAAAATTCCAAAAGCTGTAAAAAACCTGGCCCTGGCCTAAATATCCAAGGCCGTTATTGATTAAACCCAAAGCCAGTCCTAGACTGGCTTTGTTTTTATCAGGGTAAATATCATGTCTTTCTTACGCGCTGCTGCAACTGTTAGCGGGCTTACGCTGGCCTCGCGGGTTTTCGGCTTTGTCCGCGACGTGCTGGCGGCTGCTATTATGGGGGCGGGGCCTGTCGCCGATGCGTTTTTCGTGGCACTGCGCCTGCCGAATTTTTTCCGCAGCGTGGCGGCCGAAGGCGCGTTCAGCGTTTCTTTCGTGCCCCTTTTCAGCAAAACCCTCCACGCCGAGGGCCAGGAAGTAGCCCAGGAATTCGCCAGCCAGGCCATGGCCATGATGCTGGCGGTGCTGATCCCGTTCACGGTTGTGGCGATGTTCTTCATGCCCGAAGTCCTGTCCGTGCTGGCCCCCGGTTTCAGGGGCAGCGACGGGACGGGGGGCGAGCGTTTCGCCATGGCCGTTACCATGACGCGCATTACATTCGGCTATTTATTATTCATGTCGCTGGCCTCCCTTGTCGGCGGGATGCTGAATGCGATCGATAAATTCTTTGCCTTTGCCACCGCACCGATATTGTTCAACCTGATGCAGATTATTTTGCTGGGCGTCGTTTATAAGTTCCCGGCCAGCTTTCCAACCTCGGGCCATGCCATGGCCTGGGGCGTGCTGGTTTCCGGCCTGTTGCAATTTATGTGGCTGCTGTGGGTGCTGCATAAAAACCGCATCCGTTTGCGCCTGATGCGCCCCGTGCTGACCGATAAAATCCGCCGCCTGTTTCAATTAATGGGTCCCGGTGTCTTAGGCGCCAGCGCGGTCCAGATCAATTTGCTGGTCGATACGATCATCGCCTCGATGTTGCCGGTGGGGGCGGTGTCGTTCCTGTATTACGCCGTGCGCCTGAACCAGTTGCCGCTGGGCCTGATCGGCACGGCGGTCGGT